>CAJWLO010000053.1 GCA_913043235.1 uncultured Fidelibacterota bacterium | reverse complement strand
AAGTAGCCATCAGTGCGATAACAACGGCAAACTCAGCGAGTGAGTTACCAGAGTTGCTTCGCAGTCTTTTGATTATGTTCTTCATTTTGTTTTCCTCTTTGTTTGTTTTTCCCTTTTATCGGGATTTTTTTATCTTCAACTCTATTTATGCAAAATATGTGCCAAGATATGTGAAAATGGGGAAAATTGTGATTATAATGGAAAATAAATAGGCTGATTAAAGATCTATCGAGTGATAGATGGAAAATGCTCGACAGTAAATTCTATTACTGTTTTATTATGTTACAGTATACTGATATAATATTTGTATCAGTATATTACAGTTGCATTATGTTTTCTTTAAATAATGTGGGTATTCATCAGGGCTGGAATACGATATAGTCAGCGTTAGGTTGGTATAAATCAGTTATTATTATTGACGGATGTTTTTAATAAAAAGGATTATACAATAGTATACTGCAATTTATTATCATGATTGATATAATCTATATAATGGACTTAGATTAAATTATATTATTTTGAGAGGATAGTCATGGCAAAGAAAATTAGTTTTGTAATTATTCTTTTATTCTTATCCGCCCTTTTTGCACAAGAAGATGAATATGAATATGGTATTGTTCCAAATTACAGTGTAAATCTTTATTCGGGTTATCCTATTGTGAAAGCATCGTCTTTTGATCACTATGATAAGTCGCGAACAGTTGCTGGAATCTCTGTTGGCACTCCCTATGGTTATTATGGATCAGATTTTTTCATCAATGCAAATATAGAGATTTTTAGATACATTTTTCGAAGGTCTGTCAATGATCAACGTTTCGGTGGTACTGCCTTTCAGGTTGGCGCAAATACCGGCCTTTTTATTGGAGATGTGGCCGTAAGTCTTACGGCAGCTACAGGAGTGTTTCATGCAGGTACAGGATTTATTGGCGGATTAAATATTGATTTGCCGGTAGGCGAATATGTTTTAGGGAGTTTTGATATTAATGAATCATTAGTGCCGCATATAGAAGCATTAGAAGTTCGATTCACCTCGAGAGCAAATATTGTTCAGAAAAAAAAAGGTGCGACAGGATGGGTAGATGCTGGGTTTTCCATTGGGTATGAATTCTAAATAAGACTTTAATGACTAATTTTAGGTAATCCCTTTTATGTTCGTTGGCTGAATCTTTTTTTTTAATTTTTATTTATACCACGGTACAATCTTAGGCCCTATGAAAAGAATACATATCAACATTATTTTCATTTTGATGTCTTCTCCTTTATTAATATGGGGGCAAAATCCGGACAATATCATTGCTGTGTTTGATTTTAAGCCTGTTGGCATTGAAAAAAGACAGGCTGAAAAAATTACCGAACGTCTCAGGATTCAGCTTAATAAAACAGGGGCAGTTAAGCAAATGAGCAGAAAGTGGATTTATAATGTCTTACACCGAGAAGGAATAAAAAAAATAAAGTGTATTACTCCTGCATGCACAGCAGATCTAGGCAATACCCTTGATGTTGATTATGCGGTAACAGGCGAGCTGATTAAAGAGGGCGACAGTACATTTACCATAGATATGAATATGGTTCATGTACCATCTAGAATTACCAAGAAATCGAAACGGATAACTCTAGAAGGTGATCTTGGAGATGTCGTAGTTGAACTGGAGATATTAGCCTGGAATATGATGTGGCTCAATCCACCAGAATATCTATTGGCAAAAAAGCGACTGGGACGCCATGACCCAAATGTTATAGCAATGATCAAACCTCGAACAAGGGAAGATGCGTTAAAACGTGCCATGTGGTTTCCTGGAATGGGCTCCATCTACAGAGGAAATATTGTACCTGGTTGCGCTTTCATGAGTTTAGAGCTTACATTTATAGGCCTGACAATTCATAATCAGAGAAAATTCGCTGATTTGAAACCGGATAGAGATGATAATTTTGAGAAATACCGTGCTGCGACAGTGGGGGATTCAATTAATAAATACGTGGCTATTTTAGAAAGAATTGATTCTGATATGAAAAAAGCAAATGCTAATTTAAGGACATACAGTATATCGGCCGTTGGTATATGGGCTTTAAGTATGGCGCATGCATTTTATGCGAAAGAGAAAAAAGATGAATTCGCTTTTTTCCGGCCAGTAAGATTTACCTTTGATCCTTTTGGAAATCAAGTAAGTGTAAGATGGTATTTTTTATGAAGAATTTAGTTTTCCTATTGTCGCTTATTTTATTATTACTTCCAGGTTGTTCAAATGATGTTGGTGATCTAAATGAAGAACTCGATAATCCCCTAGATGCTGCACAATTAGAATGCGGGCTGCCAGCCCTTGCATTTTCACCTAATCAGTATGATGTTGCTGTTGGTGGTTCCTTTATTACAGATATATACTTAATAGATAGTACTGAAAGCGAGCAATGGTATGGCGGGGTCAAGACGGTGGTTAATTACAACCCAAATAAACTGGAACTTATCCAAATCAATGCTGGTGATCTGTCTGATGGCTCAGTACCTTTATTTTTTGCAGATGATACCACTGATGGACGTATTGAAATCATTTCTATTTTTGTCAGCAGCGATTCCAGTGGGATTAACGGAAGTAACAATATCCTTTTGGCGGAACTAGAATTTCTTTCCCTTACCGAGGGTGCTGATTCATTATTATTTGAACGTACAGCAAATGATTCCTGTATGGTCATATCGACCTCATGTGAACTGGTAGATCCTGATGATGAGTTGGTTCCAATTAGGGACTATGGTGATGGAGTTGTGAATGCGCAATAAATTACTTTTTCATCTCATTTTTTGCGTTACGCTTAACCATGCCCAGGTAGTATCTACGATAGCGGGGGATGGCTCAAACGGTTCAGCTGATGGTACAGGAACAAGCGCGACTTTCACTAATCCTCAGGGAACAAGTGTAGATACATATGGAAATATTTATGTTGCGGATAGAAATAATAATCGAATACGAAAAATATCTACAGCAGGTGTGGTTACCACCTTGGCAGGGAGCAGTTATGGTTTTCAAGATGGTACGGGAGCTGAAGCTAAATTTAGATATCCAACAGATGTAGCGGTTGATCTCAACGGTAATATTTACGTGGCAGACAGCTATAATCATCGTATTCGAAAAGTTTCTCCTGATGGTGTAGTTACTACCTTAGCAGGCAGCGGTTATACTGGGTCAACTGATACTACCGGTATTTTAGCAAGATTTAACTATCCAAGTGGAGTCGCTGCCGACAATAGTGGAAACGTATATGTCGCTGATAAAAATAATAACCGTATACGCAAGATTTCATCTGCAGGTCTCGTTACTACATTGGCCGGAAGTTCCTATGGCTACTACGATGGAATGGGTACAGATGCAAAATTTAGGTATCCATTGGATGTAACGGTTGATGGATCCGGAACAGTTTATGTTGCAGATCAGAATAATCATCTTATCAGGAAAGTTCTGGCGGATGGTACCGTAACCACTCTGGCTGGTTCTGGCTCATCTGGTAATGTAAATGGTACAGGAATAGAAGCTAGCTTCTATTCACCAGGAGGTGTTGATGTTGATGATAATGGTGTTGTATATGTTGCCGATGTGAATAATCATCGAATTCGGAAAATATCAGCATCCGGTGTGGTGACAACCATAGCAGGGAATACTCCAGGATATGCAGATGGCACTGGTACCCAGGCACTGTTTTATGAGCCCTACGGTATTGCTGCTTTTGGTACGAGCCATCTTTTCGTGGGAGATTACTCTAATCAACGAATACGATCCGTTTCACTTAATTCTCAGGGTGTAACAACGGAAGAAGTAGTTTTTGCCATAGCAGGAGGATCAAGCTCGTACAATATCGCATCTAGCGCGGCTGATAATGGTAGCAGTACCGGTGGTATAAATTTTTCCGGTACTGGGTTTATAAGTGGTAATTCCTATCTATTAAAAGTTTCTTTTGATCAAGGAAATACTTGGAATTCAATATCCGCTGCAAATGCTACACAAGGCACTTTCCAAGGTTCAGGCATATTTATCTCAGATACAAGTGGTAATGTAGAATTAGAAATTGATCACACTACACTTATTGGTATGGCTCAATGGCCAGGTGATGATGGTACGATTACTATGCGGATTAGTGATTCATTAGAAACATTTTTCATTCCAAACTCTTCTGGGAAACAATATATACTGGATCTAACTCGTCCAGAGATTACTTCTGTATCAATTTTTTCAAATAATCCAAATAATACTGCATATGCAAAACTTGGGGATATTATTACGATCTCTTTTCAATCATCAGAAATGCTTGGGAATACTGTGCTCCCAATAGCCGGTAATATTAATGGTAATACAATAACAGCAACCGGTTCAGGCAATGCATGGCATGCATTCGCAACAGTGAGCAATATAGATACTGAAGGGATCAGTACTTTTGAGATAACATATTATGATGTGAATGGAAATGCAGGTTTATCAACTATCACAAGTACAACGAATCAATCTTCTGTTGTCATTGATAAAACAACCCCATTAGCAACCAATATTACTATTTTTTCCAGCAATGCTAATAATACCCAGGCAGAAACTGGTGACACTATATCAGTTGAATTTTTTGTTAATGAAAATCTCAGCAATTTAACAGATGTGAAGATTGCGGATCAGACTATTTTATCATCCAATATTGTTAATACAACTGATTCAACCTGGAAATTTTGGTATGTTATAATGGGAGGTGAACAGGATGGAAATATTAGCTTTTCTTTTACGGCCAATGATATCGTAGGTAATGGTGCTGTATTTAATACTGCTAATTCAGGCTCTGTGTTATTTAATGCTGATCCAGTTATTCTCTCTGTTAGTTCAACCCGAAATAATGGCAGCTATAATGCTGGAGAGATTATTGATATAACAGTACAATTTATTGAAAATGTATTAGTTACTGGTACTCCCCAGTTTACTCTTGAGACTGGAAACACAGATGCAGTAATTAATTATACAGGCGGGACTGGTAGCAGTACGCTTACATTTACATATACTGTATCGGAGAGTGATTCCACTGTTGATTTAGATTATGTAAGCTCTAATGCTCTTTCATTAAATGGTGGAAGCATAAAAGATTCTGTTGGGAACAATGCAAACATTACTTTACCGGTACCTGGTTCTGTTTCCTCTCTTGGATATAATAAAAATATTATTATTGATAATGTAAAGCCAATTTTAACAAGCGTTTCATCTAATACATCTAATGGCACTTACAATATTAATGACAATATTTATATTTATGTTTATTTCGACGAAGCAATCTATGTAACCGGCAGTCCTAAGCTGAACCTAGGTGTCCAAAATGGTGAAGATTCTACAAAAACCATAAACTATTATTCGAAAAATGGTTCAATTGTAAAATTTAGGTACCAGGTAGCTGCAGGTGATACAACCAGTGAACTGGTATATACTAGCTCTAATTCGTTGTATTTAAATAATGGTACCATTACTGATGCGGCAGGAAACTCTGCAACTATTGTGCTTCCATTACCAGGGGCTCCGAATTCTTTGGGGGCAAATAGGGATATTGTAATTGATGGAATTGCTCCTGTTGTATTATCTGTAACAGCTTCTACAGATGATGGCACTTACAAGATCAATGATGAGATAGTAATTGATATCCTTTTTTCGCAACTGGTTTCTGTATCAGGCACTCCTGTAATCAATCTGGAAACTGGTTCTGATAATGGCAAGGCTTATTACAGTAGTGGATCTAATACGAATAAGCTTGCATTTACATACAATGTTTCCAGTGGCCATAATAGCAATGATCTAGCATATATTAGTGGAACAAATGCACTCTACGGGACAATAAGAGATGCTGCAAATAATAGTGCCATCCGAGAACTTCCAGAACTGGGATCACAATATTCTTTATCTGGATCCAGTGCAATTATCGTCGATGGTATAATTCCTACTGTTACTGGTATTACTTCCAATGTTATCGATAGTACCTATAAAATTGGTGATGTCATTGATATTCAAGTTAATTTTAGTGAAATAATTGAAGTTACCGGTACGCCCCAAATCACACTGGAAACAGGGAGTAGTGATGCTGTCGTGGATTGTATTAGTGGTGCAGGTGGCTCTGATAGTTTACTTTTTGCTTATACTGTGTCTAACGGCGACTCATCAATCGATTTGGATTATGTGAACACATCATCCCTTGATTTAAATGGAGGAACAATAAAAGATGTGGCCAGAAACCCTGCGAACCTGGAATTATTTTCCCCAGACTCCACCGGTTCACTAGCTGCAAACAAAGCTATTATTATCGATGGCATCATTCCTGTTGCCACCAATGTATCCTTTCAGTCAAACAATACAAATCTTTCTTCGTTAGCAGGACCTGGAGATATTGTTACAATATCCTTGGTTATGAGTGAAGCAATTCAAACACCTACTACGACCATTGGAAGCAATGATGCCACTATAGCAGGAAGTAATTCCAGTTGGACAATCTCCCGTACTATGTTATCGAATGATATATCAGGTGATATAGATTTTACAATTGACTTTTTAGATTTAGCTGGCAATACAGGATCTCAGATTACATCCAGTACAGATGGGAGCACTATTCTTTTCGATAATACAGCTCCGGTAGTGGATAATATTACGTCCCCAAATGAAGATGGCATCTATATTGTGGGTGATACCGTTTCCGTTACCATATCCTTAAATGAAATTGTCCAAGTAACAGGCGTTCCCATACTGCAATTTGAGACAGGTAATATTGATGCATCGGCTGATTATCATAGCGGCAGTGGAAGCGATGAGTTAACATTTTATTATATTGTTTTACCTGGCCACCTCAGCGGTGATTTATCATACCAAAGTCCGAATGCACTTTCCCTTAATGAAGGAACAATAATAGATCTGGCAGGAAATCATGCTGACTTAGTTTTAGGGGATCCTGGAAGCAGTATGTCTCTAAGCGCGAACAAGAATTTGGAGATAGATGGTATAGTTCCTGCAATCATTTCTGTAACGTCTACAGCTGTGGATAGTACCTATAAAATTGGTGATTTGGTTCCGATTGAGGTTAGCTTTGATGATAATGTATCTGTAACGGGTACACCAATATTATTTCTTGAAACTGGTATAAATGACGCTGAAGCCATATATGCCAGTGGATCTGGCCAATCGACGCTGGTCTTTAACTATATTGTAGCGGATGGTGACATCGCTTCTGATCTTGGTTATGCCGGGAATTCAGCCCTAATCAATAATGGTGGGTACTTAATTGATGAAAATGGAAATCAGGCTAATTTAACTTTACCGAGTCCAGGGTCGGTTACGTCTTTATCCGGATCTAAATCAATTTTGGTTGATGGTATTATGCCAACTGTAAATATGTTCACATCTTCTGCATTAAATGGGACATATAAGATAGGTGATGTGTTGCCCGTTACTGCTGTATTCAGTGAAATTGTGAATGTAACTGGTGAACCTCAACTCCTTTTGGAAAATGGGACAGCAAATCCAGCTACAGCCGTATATAATAACGGTTCAGGTACTACTATGTTAACCTTCTTTTATACCGTTGTTCCAGGTGATACTAGCTCTGATCTAGATTATTATAGCCAAAATGCTCTGATTTTGAACAGTGGAACCATTCATGATAGTGTTGGTAACATCTCTAATTTATTGCTCTTTACTCCTGGAGATGCCAATTCTCTAAGCGAGAACAAGGACTTGGTTATTGATGGTATTTCTCCTGTTATAAATCTGGTATCAGGAGTTACTCAGAATGGTATTTTTATTGCAGGAGATGAAATTCTACTTGCCATTGAATTTAGTGAACCTGTGGATGTAAATGGCCAACCCCAGTTGGCTTTAGATACAGGTCCTAACAATTCCCTCGCTATTTATACAATCGGAACAGGAACCTCGATACTGAATTTTTCTTATACGGTTCTTTCTGGAGATAATAGTATAGACCTCGATTATACAAATATGGATGCTTTATCGTTAAATGGAAGTACGATTCGTGATATAGCTGGCAATGAAGCGGAACTTTTACTCCCTGATTCAAGCACAGGTGGCTCGCTATCAACATACAGCGACCTAATGATTGATACGGAATCACCAAATACTGTATTTGTTTTCACTAATAACTATTATAATGATGATAGTTGGGGGGCAATTGGCCTTATATCCGGTACAGTTGAAGATTCGATTTCTGGACCAGCATTGGTTGAAATTCAAATTCGTCGGAGCTCGGATGGATCGTATTTTGATGGGAGTAATTGGTTGGGGTCTGAGATATGGTTGACAGCAGAAAATACTTCGCCTTGGAACTATGATATTTCAAATGAATATTTGGAAAACGATCAGCAATATACAGTAGCTGCCAAAAGTACTGATGCTGCAGGTAATCTTGAAAATATAGTTGTTTCTGATACCTTTATTTATGATATAGAAATACCCATTTCTTCTGTTGTATTGGAAGATAGTGTATATAATGATGCTAATTGGTCTATTGAGAACACTATTTCAGGGAGTTCTTCAGATTCAATTTCAGGGTCATCAACTGTTAAGATTTTGATTGAAAATTTGACAGAAAATACTTGGTGGAATGGAATAGTATGGTCTCAGGAACCTAGCTGGCTGAATGCCAATGGAACTAATTCTTGGTCCTATAGTTTGGACCATGAAAATCTAATGGATGGTGCACTTTATCTTATTTATAGTCAGGCCCAGGATTATGCTGGAAACATGCAAATTGATTCTGGTTTTGCGTCCTTTACCTACGATATCTCAGGCCCTTCTAAAGGCCTAGTGAAAGATGGGTTGGATTCGCTGGATGATAACTGGTCTAATAGTTTGTCTACTCTTTCTGGAACTTGGATTGGTTTTATCGATTCTACAACTGAGCTGACAGAATATCTGGTAGCTCTTGGAAGTGATTCCGGTGGTTATGATGTCGTTGATTGGGTGAGTGTAAATCTAGATACATTTTATGTAAACAATGAATTAGATCTTCAGCATGGAATCTCTTACTACATAAGTGTACGTGCACGAGATGTTGCAGGTAATATGTCTGAGCTTGCTGTTAGCAATGGTATTACCATTGATACCCTTGGACCAATAATACATGGTATTTTTGAGGGTAGCAATCAGAACCCGGGTTTTCAAGGGATAGATTCTTCATTGTCATTATTTTCATCAGCTGATGATGATTTGTCTGGTATACTATCTTATTCTTTTGCCGTTGGTACGGCACTAGGTGATACAGATGCTGTAAGCTGGATAGATAATTGGTCCGATTCATCTCTAACCCTTTCAGAATTGAGTTTACAGCATTCAGTGACCTATTGGGGTTCGGTGGTTGTAATTGATTCAGCTGGAAATAGTTCGCATTATAATGGTGATGGTATCACCATAGATTTAACACCTCCGGATACAGGCCAGATAATGGATATCACTTCTTTAAACATGGAAGATGATCAGATTTATACACCATCTCAGACAACGCTAATGGTATCATGGACAGGATTTAAAGATAGCGTCAGTGGAATTGCCAGTTATGAGTATTCTATATTACATGCAGGAACACAGCTTGTGAGTTGGACCAACGTGGGTTTGGATACTTTTTTAGTTGATAGTTCATTAATTTTATCTGATGGACAGGTTTATTATACAATAATCCGTGCCATTGACCGAGTAGGATATTATTCTGAATCAGTCAGTTCCAATGGTATTATTGTAGATATTTCTGGTCCTGTAGGAGAAATTGTTTTCGATGGCGATTCAACGGATATTGATCGTCAGAATAGTGTGGATAGCTATTCTGGGCTTTGGAGAATGTTTTATGATGAACATTCAGGACTGGAAGGTCATGAATACGCGCTATTTGATATTACTGACTCCATATACTACAGTGAATGGCAATTTACAGGTCTAGACACATCTGTATATTTGGAAAGTCAAAATTTCCTTGAAAATCATACTTATGAACTGCATATACGGGGGATCGATATTGTAGGAAATATTGGCGATATTATTAGTAGCGATGGTTTATTAATTGATCTTTCTGCTCCAGATGTTCCATTAAATCTGGTAGGACGTTTTTCTTCGCAGCGCATTAAATTAAGCTGGGAACCTGTTTTAGATGATGATTTTAGTCATTACAATATCTATGCAGGGCATGATTCTAGTCTAATCGAACTAATCATGGATTCAGATACAGCATTCGCAGAAGCTTTTATGCCCGATTTCCAAGATGGTAAAACCTATTACTGTAGAGTATCATCAATAGATATAGCTGGTAATGAGAGTGATCTCTCTCAGTTTACTAATGGTATTCCTCAGTCAGCAGCAATTACTGCGTTATATCCGGATACATTGACTACTATTTTCAGGGATGATAAGATAGTAAAAATTAAATTTTCACAGCCTCTTATTAATTCAGGATACCCAGTCATGAATTCCATTGTATATGAGGACATGAATCTAGCTTCTGTCTATTCTGATAGCGACACCACTCTTACCTTGACCATACTCGAGACTATAGCTTCTCTGGATACCATGACGATTTCCATTCCAGGAATTGTAGACTGGGCAGGGGATACAACAAATGAAAAACTGATAACCTTTCATACTTATCTTTTGGGAGATTACAACAAGGATTTTCATATAGGCTTAGAGGACCTTGCAAGTTTTATTACTGGATGGAAAGACCAAGATACCACCTTTGAGTTGGGCCCTGTAATCGGAACAGTGCCTCATTTGATTCCACAGTTGAACAAGATTTTTGATATGCGTGATGCCATGACTCTCAAGCGTATGTGGGACTGGTCAAACCTAACTCCACCAATGATGATTGCTTATCAAGGGAATATAGGTTCTCATTTAAAAATAGATCAATCCAGTAGGAAATTAGTGATTACTATCCCCAGTGAAACAGTTGCTTCAGAAATTATGATTAGTTATCCGGATGATATAGAGACTATAGTTCAACAAACACCATCTATGAATAATGATAATGACTTGCAATTTTATAAATCATATGGTGGAAATAGAAAAATATTACAGGCCAATGCCTACATAGATTCAGAGATTAATGATATTGAAAGAGAACTTTCATTTAAAATAGTAAGTGAATCTGAAAACAAAATTCCCTTATCATTGGGTTATAGTTTAATAGGTGAGTCAGGCATTATTGTTTCCAAGGGTATAGTTGATCTAAAATTCGTTCCGACCCCTGATGATTTTGCGTTACATCAGAACTTTCCTAATCCATTTAATCCTGTTACAAGAATTAAATATGATTTAATAGAAAAAAGCGATGTGAGTATAATAATATATGATATTAAAGGAAGATTAGTTAAGCAATTAATTAATAGTCAAAAGGAAGCCGGATATCACTCCATATTATGGAATGGTAGGAATAGCCATGGGCAGAATTCCGGGGCGGGAGTTTATTTTTATATAATCCAGGCAAATAATTTTCAACAGGTGCGGAAAATGCTGCTTTTGAAATAGTAGTTGATTTTCGCTTAGAATCAAATCCTCCTCCCAGCTATAATTAAAATTCAATCCCCTGTCTGATTCTTCAATAATGAATGCAATGAAAATAACAATCATTATTCGCATATCTATTCTAATTTTACTCATGACTGAAGGACAACTTTCAGGAGCAGGTTTGCAGTTCATCATTGATTATCCCAGGCAGGATAAAGATGGAGTAGTAGAAGGCCGTGTGTTGCTGCTATTGAGCCAGAACGATGAAAAAGAACCTCGTTTCCAAATAACAGATAATAGTACTACGGGTTTTGTATTTGGCTTGGATGCAATTGACAAGCAGGAGACGGAAAAAATTATCATCAATAATAAGATATTTGGCTACCCAGTATCTAGTTTGGATCATATTCCTTCAGGCGAATATTGGGTACAGGCAATGATCCATAAGTACGAAACATTTAGTCTTAATACAGGTCATAGAGTTAAACTACCCATGGATCGTGGAGAAGGACAGCAGTGGCACTCTGCTCCTGGGAATTATTATAGTACACCCCAAAAATTATACCTGGATCCCAAAGAGCGAAAAATAATTAAAATTATTTTAGATCAGAGAATACCTGCCATAGATCCACCGGAAGATACTGAGTATGTGAAACATATCAGGATTCAGAGCAAACTATTAACGGAATTTTGGGGACGTCCCATGCATCTCGGTGCCCATGTACTTCTTCCTGATGGCTATGATGAGCACCCGGAAGCCAGTTATCCTCTGATGATCTTTCATGGCCATTTTCCAATAGATTTTGGTGGTTTTCGGGTTGAGCCACCAAATCCTGACTTGGTGCCTGTATATAGTGAACGTTTTAAGTTGGATGGATATAACCGGATTGTAGAAGAGCATGATTATCAATTTTATAAAGATTGGACATCAAAAGATTTTCCCAGGGTAATCGTTATTCAGATACAGCACGCCAATCCTTATTACGATGACTCTTATGCAGTGAATTCTGAGAATCTAGGACCATACGGTGATGCCATCACCTATGAACTAATTCCATATATAGAAAAACAATTTAGGGGTATTGGAGCTGGTTGGTCCCGATTTCTTTACGGTGGTTCCACGGGTGGCTGGGAAGCACTTGCTGCACAGGTATTTTATCCTGATGAATATAATGGTTGCTTTGCGGCTTGTCCTGACCCAGTTGATTTTCGGGCCTACTGCCTAGTGAACATTTATGAAGAAAAGAATGCATATTTTACGGGACCTGCGCATCGGCTTGTTTCGAGGCCGGGTCACAGAAATTACCTTGGAGAAGTCAGTTCTACTCTGCAGCAGATGAATTATCGGGAACTGGCTTTGGGAACAAACAGCCGTTCTGGAGCACAATGGGATATATGGCAGGCAGTTTATAGTCCTAAAGGTGATGATGGTTACCCACAGCCCTTATGGAATAAATTAACCGGCGAGATATACCCAGATGTCGCGGACTATTGGCGGGAGAATTACGATCTGCGTTATATCTTGGAAAGAGACTGGGCTGAACTGGGCCCTAGGCTAGAAGGAAAGATTCACCTGTATTGCGGCGATATGGATAACTATTACCTGAATAATGCTGTCTACCTTATGGAAGAATTCTTGCAGGCTACTGCAGATCCGTATTTTGATGGAGAAATAGATTATGGTGATCGCGCTGAGCACTGCTGGAATGGTGACCATACCCGTCCTAATGCGACATCAAGATTGCGCTATAATCAAATGTTTATTGCGAAAGCAGTAGAACGCATGGATAAAACAGCACCTCCAGGAGCAGATTTATCTAGCTGGCGTTATTAAATATTGTGTTGAAAGGATTGATCAAAATAACTCTTTGTCCGTGTTGTAATTTTATTTTATTATCCTAGTATAATAGAAACAATAAAAAGGGACACTACCATGAAATACTTAACAATTGCTATCGCTCTTTTTTCTACATTACTTTTAGCCAAAGATAATAAAACTACCTTAAAGGTAGATGGTATGCGGTGCCAGTACTCATGTACCGGAAAAGTTTCTACAGTAGTTGAGAATATTAAAGGTGTGAAGGAATGTAATGTTGATTTCAAAAAAGGTGTTGCCACGGTAGTTTATGATGAGAAAAAACTGGATTCGAAACAAATCGTTGATGCTTTAAATGATGAAACATCATATAAGATCAGTGAAATGAAACAGAAGGAGACCAAGAAAGAGGCCAGTAGCATTTAAATATTGATTAGTATCAATTATAAAAAAGTCCCATTCATATGGGGCTTTTTTTTATATAAATTAGAATTTATACATTAATTCAAATTACCAATAAGAGTTTCTGTATTGTCCAATAATAACTTATAATAACTATAATATCCAATTAAGTGATAATATGCAGTAGTTGATCTATTCCTGGTAGATTATTTACTTTTAAGTTCACTTGTGTATTTTATCCGTATTTGTATTGTTGCTATATATGTATTCTGTCGAATTAATGGAAAGGATATTCAAATAACAGGATTGGTAGTGGATGGCAATACTGGGTATTCTATTGATAATGTGAATATTTCTTCAATACCATCAGGTGCTGGGACACAAACTAACCAAAAAGGTAAATTCACTTTTAATTCTATTAATACTGACTCATTATTATTAGTACAGCATATAGGATATAAAACATTACATTTGAATATAGGTGAGTATATAAATGATTCTGAAATAAAGCTTTATCCACGAGTCATTGAATTTAACGAAGTTGATATAACTGGAATAAGTCGAAAGGAATTTCATCCTTTTGAAACTGAAAATAGTGTTATAGAAATTTCAGCCAAAGAATTAAATATTCGATCCTTTGTTGATGTGGCTGATGTATTATTTAGTGAACAATCTGTTTTGGTGAATGAAAGTATCTCCGGACAAAAAACAATGTCAATTAGAGGTGCTTCGGCAGAAGAGATGGTTTATATGTATGATGGTGTTAAAATAAACACAATGGGTGATCCTTTATTTGATTTATCTGTGGTTAACGTATCAGGAATATCAGGACTAGAAATGGTTCGCGGAGCTCATGAACGTGCCCTATCTTCTTCAGGTACAGTAAATTTTATCCCAAAACTAAGTTACGCATCTGATGCCTATTTTATGCAGAGAATGGGCACCTATAATTCAGGTAGCTGGACCAGTGTAGGATCTATTGGAAACTCAATGATCGGTTTGACAGGTGGTGTTGGAGAAAACAAATCATCTCAGGTGTATGAAGGAGACAAAGAACCCGATGTTAATCGTTCGAACATTAACAGTTTTTTTCATTTGGGTATGCAAAGAAATAACCACTATGAATTACGTATTCTGAGTCTGAGGAACAGAATGGAAAATCTTAATACTAAAACGCAGGATTCACTGGGTTTGGATTTTCAAACCTGGATTGGAAAACTGATGGCTTCCTATCCAAACGGACGTTTCATTTCACTTTACCTTCTATATCAAATTCAAAATGGTTTTGCATATTCAAAAATTTATAATAGTGATAAAAATGGCTGGAATAGAGGCTATGGTTTACAGTTTCAATATCCTATTCTTTTAGCAAAATTCAATTTAGAGATAAGAAAAAATTTCATCTATACAGACTGGGATGTTTCATTTGGTCGATTTTTAGCCAAACGTTCAGAAGATAATCTAATTGGGTCAATAGAGTTTAATGGGAACAATACACCATCCGAGTTTCAACTACAAAAAATAAAAATAGTTTTTAGTCGTAAATCTATCCGAGATGATCATGAAAGTGATGATTTAATATTTAATACCAATGATCACTGGAGTGAGAGAGGAAGTCAAATTACTTTTTCATTATTAAGACCATACGCGGATAAGCGCATTTTTCTATATGGTAATTTGGGAACCTTTTTTAGAATACCCAGTCTTCAGGAAAAATTTTCATCAAAACTTCAACTGTCTGGAAGTCAAATGAGTGAATTGGTTCCTGAGTTTAAATATACTAGGGAAGCAGGGGCAAAACTGGAAGGCAATGGTTCCCCTCATTACATGGATTACACTATTGCTTTAGCAGTATTTAGCAATTACTACAATGATAAAATTAAACAGGTGCAGTACATTGGCTCTAGTATACGATATCCGATAAATTATGGCCGAGCATCAATGTCTGGATTAGATGCAAATATACAATTTTGGTCACCAAAAAGAAATTTTCATACCTTAGTATCCTATTCGTTTTATATTTTTTCGGATCAGATTGCTTTTCCACTCCAGCCAGTTAAAATGCTCCGAGCTAAAATATTTTATAATTATAAAGGATTATCAGTTGAATATGTTGCGCGTAGGGAAAGTTCCCGAATCTGGACATCCATTTCAGGCGATGGTGAATATTTTGATAATCGATTATCACCTATATTAACTTATGATGCTCATGCATCCTATAAATTCATTATAGGAAGTATCAGCATATCCATTGGCTTAACGGGCAGGAATCTTGCTAATAATGCTCAGGTTATGGATGGTATCTCCATTTATGATCGAAGATTCTATGTAAATACGGAAGTGCGATGGAAATGAGTAGATATTTTTTTATATTGATATTGTTGTGCATTATGAATTCTTGTTCATCAAATCCATTTTGGGATGATTCAAAGACGCGTGAAATAAAAATCTATGGCCATATATCGTTGGAGGATCAAGATAAAGATGTACCTGTTTTTATTTGGGCTGATATTTTTAATTTGTATACAAAAACGGATCAAGATGGATTGTTTTCACTTCCCTTAGATAACTCACAAACCCAAATGGGTAATATAAATGGGCCAGTGCAAGTTTATTTTTATGTTCATAATTACATTTTGGATTCTGCAACTATATTTTTTGCAAATGGGGAATTCTCCAGTGAACAAACAGAATTTTCCAACGATGGCATGTTAATAAAAAATATCAATTTAAGAAAACTTATATCAGCTTCATCCTATTTTCTTTTTGATCAACAAAATCAATCACCAGATATCAACCTTAATGATGTAGATTCTCTTAAGTTCATTTTGACACTGGATATTCATCATGATACCGATATTAGCATTAACAATAAAGTTGTTTCGCATCATGATTATCTACCTTCTGGTATTCTATTTAATAATATTCTCTCTGATCTCTCATATGCTTATTAAAATCGATGCCAGAGAGACTGGGCTATTCAATACATGCAAGGGACTAATCGAATTCTATGAGCTTGAATCTAAGTTGTCCATTGTGTCTGAACAACTACCAGTGGGCGACATTGCACTCTACGAAGGTGATAATATTGTTCTACTAATAGAGAGAAAGTCACTCAACGATCTAGCAGCTAGCATTAGCGACGGTAGATACGCTGAACAGTCATTTAGATTAAATTCATGTGAAGTCCCAAATCATGATATCATGTATCTTATTGAGGGTAACCTGGAGAGATTTGCCCCTAAATGGGGAAAGATTGATAAGACCGCATTGTACTCAAGTATTGTAAGTCTACAATGTTTCAAGGGATTCTCGGTGATTCGTTCAAACGGAACAAGCGAAAGTGCCGAATATGTGGTGCGATTCGCTCATAAGATATCAAAAGGGGGTGCTGACAAATTGTTTACAAATACCCAAGGAGAGACTGGAG
>CAJWLO010000052.1 GCA_913043235.1 uncultured Fidelibacterota bacterium | reverse complement strand
ATGGTACCGGTGAAAGGGCTCGAACCTTCACTCCCTTGCGAGAATCGGATTTTGAATCCGACGCGTCTACCAATTCCGCCACACCGGCATTATTTGCGTACAAATTTCCACTGAAATTATAATTCTGCATAATACCCTGTCAAGGTGATGGAATTGTGAAAAGGAAGAATTCATTCTAAATTCCAAATACCTTTAGACCAAACAATAGTTTTACTGGGTTCTTTTTAATCAAATAAAAGGTAGAAAAATATTATGATGAATACTTCTAATTATTTAGTTCAAAATCTCGAGAAATTTGGTGATGAGGCTGCTCTATCTGTAAAAGATAGTAATGGGGAATGGAAGACGGACACTTGGAATGACTTTTATCATAATGTTATGGATATCTCTAAATCTCTTATTGCTTGTGGGATTGGTGTGAATGATAAAATAAGTATCTATAGTTATAATAGGAAAGAGTGGTATGCCTGTTATGCAGGTGCTCAGTTTATTAATAGCGTTGCTGTTGGGATTTACCATACTTGTTCATCGACGGAAGTTGATTGGATTGTTTCGAATTCAGAATCAAAAATAGTTTTTGTGGGAAATAATCCTAATGATAATGATGAGAAAGAAAAAACGCCTATTCATAGACTGGCTCAAATACTAGATAAGCTTGATAATGTTGAATTAGTTGTGGTTATGGAAGGCGTGGAAAAACCAGTGCATGATAAAATAATCACCTGGGATGATTTTATTCGCAAAGGCTCTGATACGGATGAGTCGGATGTGAAAAATCTCAATGATGCCATTCAGCCGCAAGATACTTCATCGCTGATTTATACATCTGGAACTACCGGTAATCCAAAAGGAGTGGAATTGAGTCATAAAAACTGGACCTTCGAGTTAGACTCCATTCTAACTGTAATGCAATTCAATCAAGGAGAATTATATGTTTCCTGGTTACCATTGGCACATGTTTTTGGGCAATTGGTTGACAATCATTATTGGATTAGGCGTGGATTACATATGCATGTAGTTGACAGTCCATTAAATACAGTTGACTATGCAAAAGAGGTACAGCCACACCTGTTTATTTCTGTACCAAGAATATATGAAAAAATATTTTCTAATTTGAAAGCGGCGATCGATTCCAAGTTAATATTAAAGATTGGACTTCATGTCCCAGGTTTATCTGGTGTTTTAAAAGGAAAATTGAGGGAAGCAGCTGGCTTCGGTGATTTGCGTTTTGCTATTAGCGGTGCTGCACCAATTAATCCAGATATTATAACACTTTTTCATAGGCTGGAAATTCCTCTATATGAAGGTTATGGTATGACTGAAAACACGGCAGGCGCTACTTTAAATTATTCTGGAAGTAATAAGGTAGGTTCTGTAGGAAGATCTATTCCTAATACCCAGGTAAAAATCGGTGAAGATGGAGAAGTACTAATAAAAGGTGACCATGTAATGAAGGGGTATTATAATAATGAAAAGGCTACAGCAGAAACAATAATAGATGGTTGGCTTTATACCGGTGATGTTGGTGTAATAGATTCTGATGGCTTCTTGTCAATAACAGGTCGGAAAAAAGAAATCTATATCAGTTCCGCCGGAAAAAATATTGCACCTCTTGTGATTGAGGAAACCATGAAATCAATACCAGTGATATCACAATGCTTTCTTGTGGGTGATTCGCGAAAATACTGTTCCGCGTTATTAACCTTGGATGTAGGCGCTATTTTAAGGGATAAGATTGGTATTGATTCCAATGACATACCAAAAGATCCTTTGGCACAATTAGCAATGTTAAAAGAGAATGGTCATGAATTGTCCGATTTTACCGAAAGCGATGAATTGAAATCTGAAGTACAGGCTCAGGTTGATAATCTTAACAATCAATTCTCAGACCCTGAACAGGTCAAAAAATTCTTAATCCTGCCCCGTGATTTTACAATTGATGATGGTGAATTGACACCAACACTCAAGATTCGTCGTAAACAGATTAATGAAAATTGGTCTGAATTGATTGAATCTATATATGCTTAGTCAGCGTGAGTGATATTGCATTTTTAGGTTGCGGATCCTGGGGAGGAGCCTTGGGATTTGTGGCCGCACAGAAAGGGCATAAGGTGACCATGTGGCACCGCAATTCTGCGGTAGTAGAATATATAAAGAAGACCAGAGTGCATTATTTAGTACCCGAACTGCATTTCCCGGAAAATGTATTGTTTACCACCGATGCTGAAAAAACTCTGAATTCTGCTGATATTATTGTTATTGCTATCCCATCACAGTCTATCCGTGGTGTCCTGATAGACTTAATACCATACTTTAACAAAGACAAGATTATCGTAAATATTTCTAAAGGAATTGAAATTAATACTTTAATGACAGTAAGTGATATTATAAAAGATGTTTTAAATATTATATCAAGTAATACTGTAACATTATCTGGGCCAAGTCATGCAGAAGAAGTGATAACCGGTTATCCCACCACGCTTGTATCTGCTTCTTCAGAACTAACAACATCAAAAAGAATTCAGGAATTATTTTCCAATGAAAACCTGCGTATTTACAGCAATACGGATATTCGTGGCGTGGAACTGGGCGGAGCCATGAAAAATGTGATTGCTATTGCTGCTGGTATCAGCGATGGAATTGGCTATGGCGATAATTCAAAAGCAGCACTCATGACCAGAGGTATGAGAGAGATCGCCATGCTGGGTTCGGCCATGGGTGCGAACCCAACAACTTTCTCTGGTTTAAGTGGCATAGGTGATTTAATTGTGACCTGTTTGAGTCGTTACAGCCGGAACCGAAGGGTAGGGCAACTTATTGGAGAAGGAAAAAGTCTTGATGAAATACTATCTAATATGCGTATGGTGGCAGAAGGAGTGGAAACTGCAAAATCCTTGCATCAACTCCTTGATAAATATGAGGTTGAAATGCCTATTGCCGAGGGAATTTATCAGATACTTTTTCATAATGCAGATCCGAAAAAATCAGTTGCAAAATTGATGACTCGGGATCTAAGCCGTGAGTTATAGCGGTCTATCATTATTGAAGAACTTTTTCTAACTACGTAATTTCCCCGTCTGCCCTTGTAGTTTAATGGATAGAACAAGCGCCTCCTAAGCGTTAGATGCAGGTTCGATTCCTGCCAAGGGCACTAAATAAAAAGTTATATTGAGGAAAATATGCTAAAACCAAAAAAAGAACTATTTAGAAAAGAGATCAAAAGAGATCCTTTTTTAGAGACAATGGATAAAGCTGAAGCGCATTTTGAAAACCATAGATCAAGTTATATGAAAATTGGCCTTGCCGTTGCAGCGGGTATATTATTGATCAAAGTTTATTTCAATAATAATGAAACGGTCCAATCCTCATCCAATACGGCTATGGGGCAGGCACTAGTTGCATTGAATCAAGGCGATGTGCAAAATGCGAAATTTCAGATGGAAACAATAATGAATGAATATGAGGGTTCTGAAGCAGGTCAAATAGTATGTTATTATCTTGGTAAGATAGCGTATGAAGCTGGAGATAATGAAAAAGCTCAAGATTATCTCAGTGAATATATAAAAAAGAAGCCCGTAGATATCCTGATACCGCCTGCAAAACTGATGTTGGCACATATTGCCGTAAAAAATGATGATTACCATTTAGCTTTATCTTATTTGGATGAAGGAATAGCTTTCAGCAAGGATGAACATCGTAAACGTTTATATAATCTGGAAAAGGCAAAAATAATCCTGAAGTATGGGGACGATAATTCTGGTGCACGCTCAATCGTGGATGGTATTTATAATCAGGATGATTTGAATCCTATTGAAAAACAGATCGCTGAAGAATTATTAGGTAGAATGTCGAGTTAAGTTCCTTGATTAAATTTTTCTTTCCCCTTAATTTCCGGGGCAGATAAAGTGGGTTGCGAGACCCACTTTTTTTGTCTAGTTATGAATAGAATAACTCAAATAGTCGAGAAAAACCTTTTACCTAACATGGTTCTGATGAATATAGTGGAAGACCGCCGAGGGCAGTTGGTGCGTGTGGTTGTAGATAGTGAACGACCAGTCACAATTATGGAAACAACAGAATTGGTCCGTAAGATAAAAGCTTCTGAAGATATGATAACCGAATATCCGGCAGGTGTTAGACTTGAGGTAACAACACCAGGATTAGATCAATCTTTGAAGAAGCCGTTCCAATTTAGAAAAAATAAAGACCGCATTTTGGACATTGTTTTTAAAGATGAAGATGAGGATCTAATGATGGTTACGGGTAGGGTGATTTCCGCTGATGATAACTGTGTTACGTTAGATCATGATGGTAGGGAACTTGTTTTAGATTATATTCAGATACAAAAAGCAAAAATCAAATTGGAATTCAATTAATTCTGGAGACATATTTTGATTAATAGAGAACTTATTGACGTATTTTCTGAAATCGCTCGAGAAAAAAATGTTGAGAGATCAGAATTAGCTTCTATTTTAGAAGACCTTTTCCTTTATGTAATAGAAAAAGAATATGGCGATTCATCAAACTGTAGTTGTATTGTTAATCTTGACAAAGGTGAGATTGAGATCTATGCTGAAAAAACCATTGTTGATGAAGTGGATGATCAAAAAGTAGAAATTACCTTGCCTGAAGCTATTGAAAAAGAGCCAGAAGCGGCAGAAGATCTTGAAGTCGGTGATGTATTTGTTGAGGTAATCGACCCCCGGATTTTTGGCCGGCGTCTCATTGTAACAGCGAAACAATTCTTTGCCCAAAGATTACGGGATGTTGAACGAAATTATATATATGAGGACTATGCGCATCGTGTTGGGGAAATTGTTATTGGTGTTGTCCATCAGGTCCAGAGGGACAGTATTTTCATTAATATAGAACAGGCTGAATTGCGACTTCCCAGAAGTGAACAAATTCCTGGAGAGCGGTATCGTCGTGGTGATACGATTCGTGCCGTAATTAAATCGGTTGAAATCACATCCAAGGGGCCAGATATTATGGTATCCCGCAGTGATAATCATTTTTTATACAAGCTGTTTGAGATGGAAGTACCAGAGATAGAAGATAATATAATAGATATAACTTCTATTTCTCGAAGCCCTGGGAACCGAGCCAAGATTATTGTCAAATCCAATGATCGAAGAATTGATCCCGTAGGGGCCTGCGTAGGAATGCGTGGCAGCAGGATCCAAGCCATTGTTCGGGAAATGAATAACGAAAAGATCGACATTATAAATATGAGCGATCAGGCAGAAATATTGATAAGCCGCGCCCTTTCACCGGCAAAACCAGTGCAACTGTTTATTGATGATGAAAAAAAATATTGTGTGGCTTTGTTCGATGATGATAATCTGGACTCAGCTATCGGTCGCAATGGTACAAATATCAACCTGGCATCTCAGGTTACTAAGTACCGGATTGATGCTTATGGTGTAAAACAGTATGAACGTATACAGGATGATCATAAAACACCATTAAGCAATATTGATGGAGTGCCTGAAGATTTAGCTACTGGATTATCCAAAATAGGAATCAATAATGTTTCTGATCTTCTGGATTCAGATATGGAACCGATCTTAGAAGTAAAAGGCATTGATGAAGATTTACTTGATTCGATTTATGAATCGGTTCAGGCGTTTGTGGAGCGTGAAATAGAAGTGGATTCAATTGAAGATGAACTCCCTGAATTCCTGGATCAGGAATTAAAAACTGCGGCCATGTCAGATGTCAATGATAAAACATCAGATTCAAGTTTAATAAAAAATAAAGATGCAGTGACAGAGAAATCTGAGCAAGATGAAGATGACAATAACTCTGATAAGGATACCACTGATAATGAATTACAATCAGTCCCAGTTAAGGATACTACAGAACAAGAAGAAACCAAATAAATTAATTAATACATGGCCAAGACTAGAATTTTTCAAATTGCAAAGGAACTGAATATTTCACATACAGATATTCTCAGCTTCCTGAAATCTAAAAAAGTGGATGTAGCAAGCCATATGTCGCCTGTTGATGAGATAGTACATCAACTGATTATGGCAGAATTCTCTAAGGACAGGGAAACAGTCGAACGGTATCGTAAAGAGCAGGTTCGCAAGGAGATTCATGATGTTAGATTGAAAGAAAGACAACAGACAACAAAAAAACTTGAATTACTCTCTCTAGATAAACAACGTGACCTTGAAAAAAAGGAAAGTGAAACCCAAAAGAAACTCATAGAGAAGGATGAAAAGCTTCAGGAAGAACAGGTAAAGGAGAAAAAGGATCAAAAAGAACTACGACAGCAAAAAACGGAAGAGCTTCAACGAAAGCAGGCTGAAAAAGAGAGGGATTATAAATCAGCCCGGAGTAAAAAAGCCAGAGACCTTAAGAAAAAATTCAAAACTACCAAGAAATTACGCACTATCAATCTTGACAATATACAAACTGAAATAGGAAAAGGGACCAGCAAACAGCCTACAGATAAGCAGGATAATAAAACAGGTGTTCCTACAGCACCAGAATCAATCAAAATGAAAGTTAAGGGTGTCTTGGCTCAAATGGATACTAAAACCAGGAAAAAAACTTATAAAAAATCAAAAGTAGATCCACAAACGGAAGAGATTTCCGATACAAATAAACCCGTTATTCAAATCGCAGAATTTTCTAGCGTTGAAGAATTAGCCAAAATATTTGAAGTGACATCCAGTGATATTGTACAAACCTGTATTGAATTGGGTATGCTGGTAACTAAGAACCAGAGATTGGATTGGGATATTGTAGAACTCATGGCCGATAATTTTGGGTTCACAGCAGAAAAGATCACCGATGTAGGTGAGGATTTATTTTCATTTGATGATACAGATGAAGATATTAAGAACGCTGAACCTAGGGCTCCTATTGTTACTGTAATGGGGCATGTGGATCATGGTAAAACAAGTTTATTGGATTATATAAAAAAAACAAATATTGCGGAAGGTGAATCCGGCGGTATCACACAGCATATCGGAGCTTACCAAGTGGAATATAATAAAAAAATGATCACCTTTCTGGATACTCCTGGCCATGAAGCTTTCACGGCCATGCGAGCCCGCGGTGCGCAGGTCACAGATATTGTTATCCTTGTAGTCTCTGCAGATGATTCTGTAATGCCCCAGACTATTGAAGCTATTAACCACACCAAGGCTGCCAATGTCCCAATGATTATAGCCATTAATAAGATGGATAAACCAGGCGTCGATCCGGAGAAGGTTCGTCGTGAGCTATCGGAGCATGAGGTTTTGACAGAAACCTGGGGAGGTAAGGTACAGGATGTGGAAATCAGTGCCAAGACCGGAATGGGTATGGATAGTCTCATGGACAGCCTATTATTAGAAACGGAAGTGATGGATTTAAAGACCAATAGGGACTGTAATGTACGTGGTACAATTATTGATTCTCGTCTTGATCGGGGTCTAGGACCTGTGGGGACACTACTGGTACAGAAAGGTACCCTTAAAATAGGCGACCCTTTCATCTGTAATGATTTTTCTGGAAAAGTGAAATCGATTACTAACGATCATGGGCAAAAATTAAAAAGTGCCTTTCCATCTGATGCTGTCCAGATACAAGGTTTTGATCAAGTACCCCAGGCAGCAGATATTTTTGCAGTAGTCGATAATGAAAAAGACCTGAAACGAATTGCCACTGATAGACAACGAATACGTCGGGAGATTGAACAGAAAAAAATGGCATTTTCTCTCGATCATATCTCTTCTTTAATTAAAGAGGGTGCAATGAAAACACTGCCTGTAGTGATTAAAGGGGATGTGGACGGTTCTGTAGAAGCGCTGGCTGAAACAATCGAAAAGCTAAACACTAAAGAGGTTGGTATTAAGGTTATCCATCAGGCCGTGGGTATGGTGACTGAATCGGATGTATTGCTGGCTGATGCATCCAAGGCGGTTATTGTTGGTTTTCATGTCCAGGTAACTGCGAATGCAAGGCTACAGGCCAAGCAGGCTGGAGTGGATATTCGAACTTATAATGTGATATATAATGCTGTTGAGGAACTAACTTTAGCCCTTGAGGGTATGTTGGAACCGGATAAGGTAGAAAGTAGTCTAGGTAAGGCCGAGGTCCTCACCCAATTTAAGATCCCAAAAATAGGTTTTATCGCCGGTTGTAAGGTGATTGATGGATTGATAATTCGGAATGGAAAGGCACGGATTATTCGTGAAGGGGAAATGATTGCTGAAGGATTCATCAACTCTTTAAAACGACATAAGGATGATGCTCGGGAGGTGAAAGATGGCTTGGAATGCGGAATAGGAGTGGATGGAATAAAAAAATTCCAAGAAGGTGACATTATTGAAGTATATGAAATCCGTGAGGTAAAGCGTAAGCTTGAAGCTAATTGAATCATAATAAACCGTATAAGAGGATGGACCGGGTCAACAACCAGATCTTGGATGTACTCAGCGGAATTTTAATTAAAAACATAGATCTATCCTACCTTGGCTTTGTTACATTCTCTAACGTGGATGTTGCTCCAGATTTGCGGTCTGCAAAAGTATACTACAGTGTATTGGGACGTAAAAAATCAGATCAGGAAATCAATATAGAAATAAATAAGAAACGTAGGGCATTTAAAAAGTATATGAGTCCGGAACTACATTTGAAACATATTCCTGATTTACGGTTTTTTATTGATGAAAGTTTTACCTATGGAGATAAAATCAATAAACTGTTGAAAAATATAAATAAGCAGCAATTGAAAGATGATTCTAAACATTCATAAACCGGTGGGATGGACATCCTTTGATGTAGTAAAAAAAGTCCGAAATATCACTAAAGAGAAAAAGGTGGGCCATGGTGGTACATTGGATCCTTTTGCTGAAGGCGTACTGATTGTGGGTACTGGTAAGGATACTAAACGACTAGAGGGGATTACCAATTCAAATAAGTCCTACACTGCTGTCCTTTCACTTGGAACTAGTACGGATACCCTAGATACGGAAGGTAATGTCAAATATCATAAGCAGGTCCCGGATTTGACAATGGAAAAAATTTATTCAGTTTTGCATTCATTTTTAGGTAAAACAATGCAAATACCGCCCATGTTTTCTGCGAAAAAAGTAAATGGTACCAGACTGTACAAATTAGCCAGGAAAAATATTAAAATTGACCGCAAGCCTGTAGAGATTTATATCAGCAATATTCAGCTAATTGATTATTGTGATCAAAAGATCACCTTTACCGTTATTTCCTCCAAGGGAACATATATAAGGGTTCTGGGTAAGGATATTGCCGATAAACTGGATACGGTAGGACACTTGACATCTTTAATCCGTACCCAGGTTGGCGAATATTCCATTGATGAATCCCTAAAAATTGAAAATATTATTGCAAATGGAAATCCTGAAAACTCTGGATAAATTTGAAAAACTAGACTCATCTATTGTAACCATTGGGTCATACGATGGTATACATCGCGGACATTTTGGGATCTTAAGTTCAGTGACTCATCATGCTAACGCTCTTTCTGTTCCATCTGTTTTGGTTACATTCGATCCCCATCCCCGCCACATTCTGGATCCTGCTGCGGACAAATTATCTCTGATCATGGGGCTGGAACAAAAATTAGAGATTATAGATTCATTGGGAATTAATCTAGTTTATGTAATTGATTTCACTACTCAGTTTTCAAAAACAACAGCAAGGGAATTTCTGGACAATACAATTCTACCATTTTTTAATCCATATTATATTATAATAGGTTATGACCATCATTTTGGTTATAATCGTGAAGGCAGCCCTGAATTTTTAACGTCTTATTGCAGCGAGCATGATATTGAACTGGAAATTGTTCCGCCAGTTACTGATGAAAATACAATCATTTCCAGTACCCATATACGTCATTTAATTCAATCTGGATTCGTACGCCGGGCTAATTTTGAACTGGGATCGGTGTTTGGGTTTTTTGGGTGCGTCGTACATGGTGCTGGTCGGGGAAGGAGCCTTGATTTTCCAACTGCAAATGTGGTCCCCATTGAAAAAAACCAGCTAATGCCTAAACCGGGTGTATATTTTACCAGAGGAAGGATTAATGGACTTCATTTGTATGGTATGTGTAACTTTGGGACTAGACCTACCTTTAATGAGAAAGAACTTATCATGGAAGTACACTTTTTTCATGATGACCTTACTGACTTATACGGGAAAGAGATAAGAATAGAGTTTTTAGAAAGAATAAGGGATGAAAAGAAGTTCCCTAATCCCATAAAGCTTAAAGAACAATTAATAAGAGATAAAAAAATATGCCTGGATATCCAGAGTAAATACGAATAGGAGATATAATACAATGCCTATATCTAAAGAAGAAAAACAAGAAATAATAAAAAAATTTGGCAACAATAAAGATGACACGGGTTCACCGGAAGTTCAAATTGCGATTTTGACACACAGAATTCGAGAATTGACCGATCATGTAAAAGTACATAAGAAAGATAATCATACGAGACGTGGGCTGGTTCAATTGGTTTCAAAAAGGAAAAAATTACTGAAGTATCTGATCCGAAAAAAAGTTGATTCCTATGTCAATATTATCAAGGAACTGGATATACGAGGATAACAATTAAAAACAATAAAATAAGAAAGTAAAGAAAGAAAATGATAAGTAAAGAAAAAGAGATCGCAGGAAAATTAATGCGATTAGAAACGGGAAAAGTAGCCCGTCAAAGTAATGGTTCCATTATGGTATCTTATGGAGATACTGTGATTTTAGTAGCAGTAAACTCTGAGAGTGAACCACGTGAAGATATCGATTTTTTCCCATTGCAGGTTGAATATAGGGAAAAACATTATGCTGGCGGGAAAATACCCGGCGGATTTTTTAAGCGGGAAGCAAGACCATCAGAACACGAGGTGTTAACCAGCCGCTTAACAGACAGGCCTTTAAGACCTTTATTTCCGAAAGGATTTAAAAATGAGACCCAGATAATTATTACTGTCCTTCAGAGTGATGGTGAAAATATGCCTGATGTTCTGGCAGGTGTTGGTGCATCAGCGGCATTAATGATTTCCACTATTCCTTGGAATGGTCCTATTGCTTCTGTACGGGTTGGACAACTTGATGGCAAATTTGTCATCAACCCAACCCGGACTGAACAAGAAGATTGTGACTTGGAATTTATTGTATCTGGCAATGAAGAAACAGTGGTCATGGTGGAAGGTGAAGCTAAAGAATCATCAGAAGCGACAGTACTGGAAGCCCTGAAGACTGCTCATGATACCATTCGTGAGATTATTGCTCTACAGAATGAGCTTGTTGGTGAACTTAATGTAATAAAGAATGAATTCGAAATATCAGAACCAAGCCTTGAACTTCTTTCATCGATAGATGAAGCAGTAGGAGACCAGATCGATACAATCGTGGCGATCGGGGATAAACAGGAGCGATCAGATGCCAAAAATGAAATGGTTGCTTCTACAATAGAAACCTTGGAAGAATCCTACCCTGAAGATGGAAAGGAAATAAAAGCAATTATCGATGATCGCTTTAAAGTTGCATTTAGGGAACAGATTCTTTCCAAAGGCAAGCGGAGCGATGGCCGCTCTACAACAGATATTCGTGAAATCACTATTGATCCGAACTTTTTATCTAGAGCACATGGTTCGGCATTGTTCACTCGTGGAGAGACACAAGCGCTTGTTATTACGACCTTGGGGTCGAAAAGAGATGAACAAATCGTTGATAGCATGGATGAAGATTATAAAAAAGGTTACTATCTGCATTATAACTTCCCACCATACTGCGTAGGAGAAACAGGTCGAATTGGTTTTACCAGCCGTCGTGAAATTGGGCATGGTAACCTGGCACAGAAGGCTATTAAGCCAGTACTGCCGGACTATGATGATTTTCCCTATACTATTCGTGTTGTTTCCGAAATTATGGAATCAAATGGATCATCATCGATGGCTTCGGTTTGTGGGGGTTCTTTATCGCTGATGAGTGCTGGTGCAATCCTCAAAGGTCATGTAGCAGGAATTGCCATGGGTTTGATCACGGATGGGGAAAGACATGCGATTTTAAGTGATATTCTTGGTATGGAAGACCATCTGGGAGATATGGATTTTAAGGTGGCAGGTACTGAAAAAGGTATTACAGCTATTCAATTAGACTTAAAAATAGCTGGTATTTCTTTCGAACTAATGGAGCAAGCTCTAGAACAAGCCAGAGAAGGTAGACTTCATATTCTAGGAAAAATGAATGAGGCTCTGCCCGAAGCAAATGAAATCTCAAAATTTGCACCGAAGATCTTATCTATTCAGATTAACCCAGAAAAGATTGGTGGCTTAATTGGACCCGGAGGAAAAAATATCAAGAAGATTATTGAAGATACAGAGTGTGAGATCAATGTCGATGATGATGGAATTGTTACAATTGCTGGTGCCAATACGGATAAATGTAATGACGCAATAGAACTTGTAAAGGCTATTACGTTTGATCCAGAAGTGGGAATGGAATTTGATGCAGTCGTTACTCGAATGATGACCTTTGGTGCCTTTGTCGAATTTGCACCAGGACGCGAGGGCCTTGTCCATATTTCTGAGTTGGAATGGCATCGCGTAGATAAGGTCGAAGATGTCCTCAAACCTGGTGATGATGTCAGGGTAAAATTGATCAAAATCGATGATCAGGGCCGTCTTGATTTCAGCCGTAAAGCATTACTGGAAAAACCTGAAGGTTATGTAGAGCGTCCTAAGCGTCCGCGTCAAAATGGTGGTCGTGGTGGAAAACGACCCTTCAAAAAACGGCGTTTTTAACTAATAATTCAGTTTTGAAAATTAAAACGGTGAATATTGTTGATTCTTGGACAATATTTTCACCGTTTTTTTTTATCAGTCCATATATGTATAATTTTACATCTTTTCTATGAAACCTCAACTCTCCAAACACTATCAACACCGGGAACCTTCTGCCATCCGGCAGGCACAGATTACTTTTTCGCAGCGAGCTGATAGAGACCATATCAAAGTGATTAATCTAGCTATAGGGAATGTGTCGTTGCCCATGCACCCGGCAATGCAGAAAAGAATGATATCACTAAAAGATAGCGATTCTCCATTTAATAATGGTGTAAATCAGTATACTCCAAGTGTTGGTTCACTGGAAACCAGAAATGCTTTCCTTAATATCATTGCCTGTGAGGGAGTAGTCACGTCCAATATCCATTGTTTGGTCACAGATGGTGGCTCACAGGCCATGGAATTAATGCTTCTGGGTGTTTGCGGTCCTTCTGCAAAAAAGCCATTGATGATATTAGATCCGATATATACAAATTATGTCGAATTTGTTAAGCGATTATCTATTCCATTGATAACAGTTCAGCGGACTATAAATAGCAATGGTGAATTTGATCCAATAGATCTAAATGAGATTGAAGTAATCATTAAAAACCGTAACCCTGGTGCTTTACTGGTTATTCCTGCTGATAATCCAACAGGCCAATTTTTGAATCAGAGGCAGTTAACAGCCCTGGCCAAAATTTGTGTACGTAATAATATCTGGATGGTGAGTGATGAGGCTTACAGACAATTACACTATAGGCCTGAAGGTTCATCCAGTATCTGGAAGATAACTGAAGATGATGCCCCTGGTATTACAGGAATGAGGATCAGTATTGAATCTGCGTCCAAGGTGTGGAATGCTTGTGGTTTACGTATCGGTGGTCTTTTAACAGATAATGAAGAATTTCATAACAGATCAGTTTTTGAATACACAGCCAATTTATGTGCCAATTCAATAGGCCAATATATCTTTGGCGGTTTAGCCCTTGAATCGCATGATGAATTGAATAAATGGTACAAATCACAGAGGAACTATTACAGACCACTTATGGAGACCTTGAGAAAAAATCTTTTAGAGATGTTACCTGGACTGATAGTTACCAAAGCGGATGCGGCCATTTATATGGTAATTGATTTTAGAAATATTTGTCCTCCAGGATTTAATGCTAAAGATTTTGTAAAATACTGCGCCGCTGAAGGTAAAGTGCTTCTCGGGGGGCAGAAATATACTTTGTTGCTTGCACCTATGAATGAGTTTTATGCCAGCCAGGAAATTAATGTTACTACACAAATGAGAATTGCCATGGTGGAGCCACAGAATCTTATCGAAAAAACACCGGCTGTTCTTGGGGCCTTATATCGATCCTATTTGTCTTAAAAAGGATTCTTACAATCGCCTTGCCATAAGGCTGAAGATTAATTAATTTAAAGTATACCTTGAAGTGGAAAACCCCGTGGCCAAAGTTCAACCAAAAGTAAAAAAATTATATTACGCCATCGGTGAAGTCAGTGAACTCACTAAGTTAAAAGCTTATGTTTTGCGATATTGGGAGACAGAGTTTTCTCAATTGAGACCACCTAAAAATAGAGCTGGAAACCGTACCTACCGCCAAAAAGATATCGATATAATTCTGAAGATTAAAGATTTATTATATAATCAGAAATTCACAATAGATGGTGCCAGAAAAATGCTGTCTGGAAGAGACAATGTTACAAAAAGCTCTGGTACTGCCAAAGTTTATTATTCTGAGAAACAGCAGGTAGTTATTCGTAAAATTCGTGAAGAGTTAGCAGCCATTTTAAAAGTAATCCAAAGATAATTTGTTCGGAGCGTGGCGCAGCCCGGTAGCGCACCACAATGGGGTTGTGGGGGTCGCAGGTTCAAATCCTGTCGCTCCGACTTTAAATTATACAAATATTTTATTGCTGAATGGTGGTTCTCTAATAAGTTCTTTATTCCAAAAGAAAACCTTTAATGGTCAAACAGACATTAATCAGTAAATTTTATACAAAATCGAATCTCATCCATGGTTGATATCTCACTTGTTTTTATTACAATTGCTCTAGTTATCTTAATATATGCTGCTTTTAGGATGCATATTCCTAAGGCGGGTGCACCGCTGGTTACTATATATTTCCTTTTTCTTTTGTTTTCATGGTTCAGCCCTATTGAAAAACAACAAACAAAAATTCCGATGAAAGAACCTGAGATTCAGCCTGCACCAGCTAGCCCTAAATTTCCTGCCAAAACTGCCAATCCAATTATCTCTAATGTTCGGCCAAAACCACTGATACTACCAAAAATACCACCTAGCGCTAAAGAAATACCCATTAAGGAAAAAACAAAAAAAAAGATTGATAAAGCAAAGAAAACTTCTCCTAATCAACCAGCACTACCTTACCGTACCACTATGACAGTACGAGATATCCAGATCTGTAAAGATATTATAAATAGGACCCCGGTGGGTACCGATAATTATTTCACTAATGAAGTTGATACATTATACTGTTATACTAGAATACAAAATACCGGTGGTAAGCAGGAATTGGCGCACCAATGGTATTATAATGACCAACTTGTAACCACTGTAAGGTATAATATAAAAACGTCTAATATTTATCGGTCGTGGACTAGGAAGACAATATTTTCGCATCAGGTTGGTAAATGGCGCGTAGATGTTTTGGACAGTGCGGAAGTTTTAATCGGATCAAAATCTTTTTATATAAATGATGTAAGAGTTAATTAATTATAGGTGAAATTTTTTTTTATTTATTTTATTTGGCTGTTTATTTCCTGTGGTCCTGTCGTCCGCCAAGATCAAATTACAATGAACTGGACTCAATTGGACTCGAACTTTCCTGATGGTATTATCGTATTTTATGGAAACAATCAAGAGATCCCTTTAAAAGCATGGGTTGCAAAGATTGATCTTTCAAATCCTAATATAAAGGTAAGAATTTTATCATCAAATGATGATGATCGTCGGGAAACACCTCTTCAGTTTTTAGAAAACTACAAAGCAAGATTGGTCTTAAATGGCGGTTATTTTCTTATGGATAAAGTTCCTGCTCAGCACGTAGGTTTATTAAAAACTAACGGTTACCTGGAAGAGCCCGCAAGTCATAGTGTCTTCAGGGAAGGATTACGGTATTATGTTAACCGGGGTGCTTTTGGGGTTGATGTTTATGGTGGTGTTGACATTGCCTGGTGTTCTACAAAAAATGATTCTATATTTGAATGGACCGCGCCATTACAGAATCGACCAGGCCATCCTGCGGATTCATTGGTTTTTTCTACTGCGTCCCATTGGGATATGATAGCAGGTGTCCATGGAGGCCCTGTATTGATTCATGATGGTAAAATTAATATTTCGGTCGAAGAAGAAGCTTTCTTTAATACACCTATAGCTGGCGTTCAGCCACGCACCGCTATTGGCTATACTGAAAATAACCAGTTAATTATGATGGTTGTAGATGGTCGTCAGCAGGAAAGCCGCGGGGTATATCTTGAAGAATTGGCTATTTTGATGAAACAGTTTGATTGTGTTGAGGGTCTTAATCTGGATGGTGGTGGTTCTAGTGCGATGGTTGCAGACACTCGTCTTTTAAATCGCCCTTCCGGCCGCACCTCCCAGCGTGAAGTAATGTCGGCAATTGGTATTTTTTATCAAGACTGATAATTATGAAGTTTATCCGCGTAATTTATGACTGGGTTCTGTCGTGGTCAGAAAAACCCAGTGGCCCAACGGCCTTAGGAGTTATGTCCATGACAGAAGCATCATTTTTTCCTATCCCGCCTGATGTTCTTCTGATCCCACTGGCTCTGGGAAATCGAGATAAGGCGATAAGATTTGCGATTATTTGCAGTATATGTTCCATTTTTGGTGCCATGATCGGTTATGGAATTGGCCATTTTATCTGGTGGGCAGAACCGGGAAAATTCACTAGTTTTGCTCAGTTCTTTTTTGATCACATCCCTGGATTTACAATATTAGCTTTTTCTAAGATTCAAACTCTGTATGAAAAATGGAACTTTTGGATCATCTTCACTGCTGGATTTACACCTATACCATTCAAACTCTTTACCATAAGTGCAGGTGCATTTAAGATTAACTTTGCAGCCTTTGTTTTGGCCAGTCTAGTGGGGCGCAGCGCAAGGTTTTTTCTTGTATCTGGTTTAATTAAAAAATATGGAGAACCAATTCATGTATTTATTGATAATTACTTTAATATTTTGGCTATAGCTCTTACTTTATTATTATTTGGCGGATTTTTTGTAGTAACTCTTCTATTTTAATTTCAGTTATAGTTTTTCGGGGTGTGGCGCAGTCCGGTTAGCGCGCGTCGTTCGGGACGACGAGGCCGGGAGTTCAAATC
>CAJWLO010000051.1 GCA_913043235.1 uncultured Fidelibacterota bacterium | reverse complement strand
ATTACGTTCGGAATTAGAATCCGAATTCAAAGAAAAGTTATTTGACATTAATACCAGCAATTTGCCAGATCGTGGAATTGGATTTTCTGACCAATATATTGCCTGCACATTAACATCCTCTGTGGTACAGTTTGGGTTTCAAGTGTCAGGCCGGCTGAAGGCAGCATTACAATATGATTGTGACAGGTGTCTTGATTGTTTTGACTATCATCTGGATCTGCCAATTGAATTATGTTTGACTGCCAGGAAAGAGCTTAAAGACAACCAGGGATCGGAAATGATTCTTTTCCCTTATGAAGATGATTGCATAGATATCAGTTGTGACTTGGCCGATTTGATTATTTTGGCTCGTCCTATGAAATCATTATGTAGCGATCAATGCAAAGGTCTGTGCAATTTCTGTGGTATTAATTTAAACCGTGCATTCTGTGATTGTGTACCTGCCGTAGATACTGATCACTGGGGAGCATTGAAAAAATTAAAATTAGACTAAGTCCAAGGAGTATTTATGGCACTGCCAAAAAGGCGTCAGTCAAAAGCACGCAGCCGAAAGCGCCGCACCCATTATAAATCTAAACCAGTTGCAACAACCCCCTGTCCTCAATGCAGTCAAACAAAAATACCGCATCGTGCTTGCCCCAATTGTGGTTATTATCGCGGACGCCCGGTTATTTCCGCATCATAAATCTTTTCCCAAATCATGATAATGCCCCAAATAAGCAGGGTGAATCCAACCCTGTTTTAAAAAACGACATAGCGGTTTAACCATGAATGCAACTATTACAGCCACAGCCCATTATGTGCCTGAAAAAATTCTAACCAATCATGACCTTGAAAAAATAATCGATACATCTGATGAATGGATTCAATCTAGAACTGGTATCACACAAAGGCATATTGTGGGTAAAAACGAAGCCACATCGGATTTATGTACTCAAATTGCTAAACAATTACTGGAAAAACGCGGCCTATCCTCCGATGAAATTCAGATTATTATTATCTGTACCTGCACACCAGATTATTTTGCCCCATCTACTGCTGCCTTGGTACAGAATAATATTGGCGCATCAAAAGCATGGGGTTTTGACCTGAGCGGAGCTTGTACCGGTTTTCTCTATGGTTTGGAAACTGGGGCGAAATTTATCGAATCTGGTCAATATCAACGGGTCATGGTAATTGGTGTTGATTCCATGAGCACTATTATGGATTATACAGACCGTAATATCTGTGTTCTTTTTGGGGATGGCGGCGGTGGTGCAATCTTAGAATCTACTATTACTGAAATGGGTATTATTGATTCTATCCTCCGTATAGATGGCTCAGGAGCGGATTATTTGATCATGCCCGGTGGCGGGAGTCGCCAGCCGGCTACAGTTAAATCGATCAAATCTCGGCAACATTATTTAAAACAGGATGGTAAAACAGTGTATAAATTTGCGGTAAAAGGGATGGCAGATGTATCCAAGGATATTCTTACCCGTAATAATTTAACAGGCGATGACATCAGTTTATTTATCCCGCACCAAGCAAATAAAAGGATCATAGATGCTACTGCTGCACGTTGCGGTTTATCAGAAGATAAAGTGTTGATTAACATTGGCAAGTATGGTAATACGACTGCCGGGACCATTCCCCTTGCACTGAGCGAAGCAGTAGATGATGGACGTTTGAATAATGGGAATATATTGCTATTAGCTGCCTTTGGTGCAGGATTCACCTGGGGTAGCATGCTTATTAAGTGGAACACACATCCATGAATACAGCCTGGCTTTTCCCGGGACAGGCTTCGCAGAAAGTTGGCATGGGTCATGACCTTTACCAGAACACCGAACTCGGGAAATCTTATTTTGACCTTGCTAATTCCATCATGGGTTGTGATATCCAGTCTATTATCTTCGAAGGCCCAAAGGAAACATTAAAACAAACCCAATATACCCAACCAGCGATCTATATCGTAAGTGTCATTATTGGGAAATTATTGCTGGAAAAAGGGCTGCGTCCAACGGTTTTAGCAGGACACAGTCTTGGTGAATATTCAGCCCTAGCGATAGGGGAAGCATTCGATTTCCCAACCGGATTAAACCTGGTAAAACTAAGGGCAGAAAATATGGCGCTGGCTGGCCGGCTCAATGCAGGATCTATGGCAGCAATCATTGGACTGGATGAAAAAACAGTCATTGATCTTTGCCAAAATTATCCAGGTGAAGGAATTGTGGTAGCTGCTAATTTTAATTCACCTGAGCAAGTGATTATCTCTGGCACATCAGAAGCAGTAACAACCTTAATGGCCACAGCCAAGAGTAATGGTGCCCGCATGGCGACACTTCTCAATGTAAGTGGAGCATTCCATTCTCCTTTGATGGCACCTGCTCGCGAAGCTCTTGCCGTTGAATTAAATTCTATCCAAATTTCAGACTCAATTTATCCCATATACGCTAATGTTAATGCGCAACCAAATACCCTGGGTGTAAAAATTAAAGATTTATTGATCCGTCAATTGGAAAACCCGGTACTGTGGTCACAAACGGTTTCAGCAATGTCCAACGGGGGTATAGAATATTTTATGGAAGTAGGACCAGGTAAAGTCCTACAATTACTGAATAAGCGCATTAATCGGAAAATACCTGTTTCTGGTATTGAATCAATTACCCAATTAGAGGCCTTAAATGTTTAACCTCACAGATAAGGTGGCCATTGTGACCGGGGCTTCTAGAGGTATTGGAAAAACAATTGCGGGAACATTTGCCGTTTCTGGAGCCCACGTGGTCTGCGCAGCCCGAACAACTGATTCGATCCAAACTGTAGCTAAAAAAATAAATTCAAATGGTGATTCTGCGAGCCATACCACCTGCGACATTAGCGATAAGGAAAGTTTTACCAGCCTAGTTCAGACAACCGTGCAAGACCATGGTAGGCTGGATATACTGGTAAACAATGCAGGTGTCACCCGCGACGCATTAATGATGCGCATGAAAGAAGAAGATTGGGATATCGTACTCGATATTAATCTGAAAGGGGCATATCACGGTATGAAAGCAGCTATTCGCCCTATGATGAAAAACCGCAGCGGGCGCATTATCAATATCACTTCTATTGTAGGCCTAACTGGTAATCCTGGCCAAGCCAATTATGCTGCTTCAAAATCAGGCCTTATTGGTATGACTAAATCTGTTGCCAAAGAAGTGGCTACCCGGGGTATTACAGTAAATTGCATAGCTCCGGGATGGATTAAAACAGATATGACAGATGAATTAACAGCTGAGGCGAAACAGGAATTCATAAATAGAATACCAGCCGGGAGAATTGGCACTGTGGACGATATTGCCTTTACGGCATTATTTTTGGCATCAGATGAAGCAAATTATATTACTGGCCAAACCATCACTGTAGATGGTGGTCGAATTATCAACTAACCTAAGGAGATAAAATGTCAACGCTTGATAAAGTAAAAGAAGTCATCATTGATAAACTCGGTGTTGAAGAATCAGCTATTACCTCGGAGGCGCATTTTGTTAATGATCTCGGTGCAGATTCACTGGACACAGTAGAACTGATCATGGAATTCGAAGAGGAATTCGGGATCGAGATTCCAGATGAAGATGCTGAAAATATTACTACAGTAGGTAGCGCAGTGGGCTACATTGATAAAATTCAGGATTAATAAAGCCTAATAAATGCCCCACTGTAAAATTGTTGTCACCGGTCTGGGTGCACTGGCACCCAACGGTAATTCTGTAGATCAATTCTGGGCTAATTCCATTGCGGGAAAGAGTGGCATTGGACCGATTAGCTATTTTGATACAGAAGGACACCGGGTCACCATCGCCGGGGAATTATCTGGATTTGACCCAGAATCAGTACTCGAATCCAAAGAGGTTCGTAAACTGGACCCTTTTTCCATCTACGCTATTGCTGCTGCACAGGAAGCTGTATCTATGGCCGATATCGATACTAGGAAAGTGGATCTTGACCGTGTTGGCGTTACGATCGGTACCGGTGTTGGCGGTATCCAAACACTGGAGAATCAACACACTGCCATCGAAACAAGGGGCCCCAGAAGAGTTTCTCCTCTGTTTGTACCAAAAATGATCGCCAATATTGCTGGCGGACACTTGGCTATGCGCTGGGGCTTTCGCGGGCCGAACCAAACAGTGACCTCAGCATGTGCTTCCGCTACTGACGCCATTGGGATGGCCATGCGCCTGATCTTAGCAGGTGATGCTGACATAATGATCGCTGGTGGTACAGAGGCTAGTGTTACTAGCTTGTGTATAGCCGGTTTTGCAAATATGAAAGCATTGTCGCAATCCTGTGCGGAGCCAGAAAGGGCCAGCAGACCTTTTGACGCGAACCGAGATGGATTTGTCTTAGGCGAGGGATCCGGGATATTGGTAATTGAGACAGAAGAACATGCCCTCGCTCGTGGTGCTGTGATTTTGGCGGAACTGGCAGGTTATGGATCCACAGATGATGCTTTTCATATCACTCAGCCGGCTCCAGGAGGAGCAGGCGCACTGGAAGCCATGAGGAGAGCTATCCAGGATGCAGGCTTAAAAACCACGGATATTGATTATATTAATGCCCACGGTACTTCAACTCCCTTTAATGATCGAAATGAAACTGCAGCCATTCGTAGCCTTTTTCAATCCCATGCAGAAAGTCTGAAAGTCAGTTCAACAAAATCCATGACCGGTCACCTTCTTGGAGCTGCTGGTGGAATTGAAGCGGTCATCACGGTTATGGCTATCATGAATCAGTTGCTACCACCTACGATCAATTATGAAACACCTGATCCAGAATGTACCCTAGATTACGTTCCAAATACTGCATTGAGCCATACCATTAAAGCTGCCTTATCAAATACATTTGGTTTTGGTGGTCATAATGCTGTTCTTTGTTTCCAAGCTTACAATTGAGGTTATTAAGTACATTTTTAGCTTTTCTCAGGGGAATCGGCTCGACATCGCCTCTGGAAAAGCAAATAAAATATACCTTTCGAAACAAACAATACTTAACACAGGCCTTTACTCATAAATCCTTAAATACCAAACCATGCAGGAATTATGAACGCTTGGAATTCCTAGGAGACGCGGTCCTAGACATTATTGTCAGCCGAGAGTTGTTGCGGGAATTTCCAGAAGGTGATGAAGGATTATTGACTCAGAAACGAGCAGCTCTGGTCCAAAAACCTTACCTCGCACAGATGGGTACATTACTGCACCTAATGGATTATCTCCAGATCGAATCAGGTGTAGATCTGAGTATTGAAAAAATTGCAGAGAAACAGCTAGCTAATATTTATGAATCATTGATCGGTGCCATTTATCTTGATGGTGGTTTAATACCCTGTAGAGAATTAATACTAAATACTGTTTGGTCCTACCGCAATGATGCCTGGAAGGCCACTAATTTCAAAGGACGACTGATCGAATACTGCCATTCAAAGGAAATTGATAACCCGAATTTTTTGATCAAGGACATTTCAGGTCCTGATCACCAACGCACTTTCGAAGTTCATGTTAAAATAGGAAAGCAGACATATCCTTCCGGCCTTGGTACAAATAAAAAGACCGCAGAACAAAGAGCGGCTAAAATGGCATTGGAAGAAATGAACGTTATACTTTAAGATTCCATTTCGCTAATCTTATCCCTCAATTTCGCGGCCATTTCATATTCTTCCTTCTCAATAGCAGATTTTAATTTTTCTTTTAAAGCATCAACTGAAATTTTTACTTTTTTATTTGGAGTTTTATTTTCGACAAGTGAATGTTCCAGAACGCTAGCTTCATTCATTACCTCTGGCGATACCAAAATCGGTGTATTCATTCGCAAGGCTACGGCAATTGCATCACTGGGTCTAGCATCAATTATTTTCTCACCAATTTCTATAGTTTCTAGTGCCATCTTGGCATAAAATACTCCATCGGACAGGTTACTTATCTTCACAGTTTTTAATTCACCGTTGATACCAGTTATCATATCACAAATCAAGTCATGGGTAAGTGGTCTAGGGGTATCTACAGTTTCAATAGCCAAGGCAATTGATTGGGCCTCAAAACTGCCAACGATCACTGGCAGGCATCTTTTTCCTGTAATTTCCTTCAAAATAACCGCATAACTACGACTGGGAGGATGATAAGAAATCTTCTGGATTTTTACCGGGATCATTTTCTATTCGCTAATTCCTCTTTTAAATATGCAATTTTTGCAACGGGGCTTGGATCAGTACCATGCAGAATTGCACACCAGTAACTTAACCAATCTCCATAATGAATCATATGGAGAAATCGCTCCTGAAACAAATTTCCCGATACTGAAATTGAAATTTGACCAACACCAGCTTCCTGTAATATAGCCCTACTGATTTTCTGCCTTTTTTGCACCCGTTCATGATCAGCGCTGGAGTCTGTAAGCCATAAAACAAACAACCGATTAAATAAATCCGAATTGTTTTCCCAACCAACAATTTCATTATGGTTGAGTTCTGGAAGTTCGTTAAACCAAGATAGTATTTTACTATTTTCGGCCAGTTGTCCTTTTAGGCGCATCGCTGCCACAGCCATAGTCGAAGAATCAGCATAAATCACAGGAATTCGATCTTTAATCTTTTGGGCCAGTTGGTATACAGGGTTGTTATCCTGTTCCTTTGAATAGTTCTCTCGGATTTTTTTAAGAGCATGGATCGTAGTCTGAATCCATTCATCCAGAAAAGGGACAATAATACCCGCTTTTTCCATCAATTTCACAATAGGCACGAATGAAAATGCCAATGCAGCTCTTGGCTGCAAGCCGGCAGGTATCTTTACAACATCTTTTTCCAAATTACGGAGGCGCTCAGCAAGTTCACCTCCAGTGGTAATACCACAAATCTGGGCCTTTTTATCCAAGGCATGGTCCAGGACAGATAATGTTTCTTCAGTATTACCTGAATAAGATGAACATATAACCAATGTATTTTTGTTCACCCAATTAGGGCAGGTATAACCGCGTATAACCTGGAATGGAACTTTAAGCCTTTCATTTTCCAGAACTGAAACTACGTCGCCGCCAATGGCAGAACCACCCATACCAGCAATGATAATATGGTCAATGTTTTCATAACAATTATGTAAGGTTATATCAGCGCCAATTTCCAAGGCTTCCTGTATATTTTCTGGAAATTCCCAAATGGATTTGAACATATTCTCTGGGTCAATATTATGGGCCATTAGTTTTTCCTTTTTTCAACAAGTTCAATGAAATTTATCAATTCAGATCTGTCTATTTTTTCAATTTTTTCCAAGTAGGACCGTGCTATATCAAAAAAACCACGGGCCATCTTTTTGGTATCCTTTTCAATACCACTTTTTGTAAAATAATTTTGCATCACTTCTAGGGAATAATTATTAACTTCATTAAGCATTTCTGATAATTCACGTGAATCATTTTCACGGGCCATGATTACCATCAGGGTCTGTTTCCCTGCGTAAATATCACTGCCGAGGCTTTTACCCATGGTATCTGCATCGCCATAAATCTCCAGTAGATCATCATGGATTTGAAAACCCTTTCCCAGATTTCTACCAAATTGATCCAAGGCATCAATCGTATCCTTATCCCTCCCAATCAATATAGCTGGCAAGGCGGCGCAGGCACCCAGTAGAGCACCGGTTTTTTTTTCGATCATACTTAAATATTGTTCAACCGATATGGTAATATCGTTTTCAAATTCTTTATCTAGGGCCTGGCCTTCGCATACTTCCAAGGTTGCCTCATTGAAAAAACGGCAAATATTATTAGACCGTTCAGGCAGATTATTTAACAGGATCTGGGCAATGGCGAATAAACCATCTCCGGTGAGAATGGCTGTGGACTCATCCCATTTTTTATGAACAGCCTTCTGGCCGTGCCGCAAATCATCGTGATCCATAATATCGTCATGCACCAATGTAAAATTATGCAAAAGTTCCGTGGCCAATGATATTTTCATCAAAGAGTCCGGATCCACATGAAAGGCCCGACCGGATAGGTGAACTAGAATGGGCCTGAACCGTTTTCCCGAACCTCGAAAAGTATAGCGGATTGGATTATAAAGGTAGGCTGGTGATTCCGGAAGAGGAAATCTTTTTAGATCACGGTTTACCTCGGAGCGTATAAATTGAATTAGCTCATGGAAATCAGACACTAATGGTTCTCCATTTTTAAGGATCCAAATTCGTTGAGCTTTCCCAAAACCAATGCCTGGATTTCTGCCATACGCTCAGGACTATTGGCCTCAAAACGGCAAACGATCACAGGTTGGGTATTTGAAGAACGTACTAATCCCCAACCATCACCAAATTTTATCCGCACACCATCAACTGTAATACATTCATAATTATTTGTAAAATAAGAAATTGCCTGTTCTGCGATCCGGAATTTTTCCTCATCATTTTCTGCCTCCATGCGCATTTCCGGAGTGGAGTGGTATACTGGTATTTCTGCCTTTAATTCCGATAGTGTTTTATCAGACCTGGAAAGCAATTTGATCAGGCGGGCCGCCACATACAGAGCATCATCATATCCATAATAATCATCTGCGAAAAAAATATGTCCACTCATTTCGCCGCCCAGTTTACAGCCCAGTTCTCCCATTCTTTGTTTAATCAATGAATGTCCTGTCTTCCACATTACTGGATTTCCACCATAGCGAAGAATCATATCTTCCAGAGCTTGGGAACATTTTACATCGAAGAGTACATCATCACCATCTTGGATGACTTCCGGAAGAAAAATGGCCATAAGCTGATCAGCCCACAGAACAGCGCCGGTTTCGTCTACCACACCCACACGATCTGCATCGCCGTCAAAGGCCAGTCCAACATCGTATTGTCCTGTTTTCATTTCCCGGATAAGATCCTGAAGATTTTCCTTTAGAGTGGGATCAGGGTGGTGATTGGGGAATGTACCATCCGGTTCACAGAACAATTCTTTCAATTCCAGGTTTAACTCCTTAAATATTTCCGGACCATTTATAGCTCCCGCAGCATTGCCGCAATCCATGACCACTTTCATAGGCTTATCCAGGGATATTTTTTCCAGAAACATTTTTTTATAATCAGGTAAAATCCTGTAGCGGGTCTCTGTACCCTCCCCTTCTTCAAAATCCATTTTTTCAATGATCTGATAAAGGATCTGGATATCTTTTCCATACACAGCCATTTTATCCAAGGAAAGTTTAAAACCGTTGAACTCTGGCGGATTATGGGATCCGGTAATTTGCACCGCTCCAGCAAGACCCAAGTGAAACATGGAAAAATAATTTACAGGTGTTGGCACAATACCCAGGTTAATGACGTCAGTCCCTGTAGATAACACACCTTGTTTAAATGACTGCATCAGATTTGGTGTAGTGAGTCGAATGTCCCCACTGAGGCCAATTTCCTGCCAACCAGCTCTGCGCACAAATGTACCGAAAGCTTTCCCCAGCTTCACCACAACGTGTTCAGGAAAATCATCTTCTACCTTCCCCCTGATATCATATTCACGAAAAATATATGGATTGATCATAGGTTACAGATTTTAAGGTTTACGGAAACAATTACAGATACTTAGTAAATAAAAACAATCATTGATCAGTATAGAAATTAGAGAGCTGGAATCGATTGTGGTACAGGTCTGTTCAATTATTTTATGATTTCATCATATTTGTGAGATTCTTATTCAGGACCGCTGACGCAGTTAGCAGGCCAGAAAAAAGTGCACTAGTCACTCCTGCCGTGGTAACATCCTGCCCAGTAAGAAACAGATTTTTTATCTTCGTCCGAGGCTTTAACCACCGCTGTCGAAAACGCTGGGGGGTATGATAAACACCATACATTTCACCCTGTTGGTAATTAGCCAAGTCCCGGATAGTTAGTGGAGTAGAAAGTTCCATATAATCAACAGCTTCCTTTATGCCTGGAGCATGGCGATGTACTACATCCATAATCCGCGTAGAAAGTTTTTCCTTTTCATTCTCGTATTCTTCTCCCCGTTTTTTCCATGGCTTTTCCTGCCATTTTCTGTACCAGTCCCACTTGCTCATGGTAATGGCTTCCATCGTGGCATATCCAGCGTGTTCCTGTTCCCAGGCTTCATCTTTAGCTGATGGAAAGGAAATATAAACAACGGGAAAATCCGCATCAGGGTCATGACGAAAGTTTTCTACATTCTGATCATGATCATACCCAGGATAAATCCATAGATTTGTATTTTTCAGTCCCAGGTCTTTAGCGGACCTGTTCAAACCAATATGCAGACATATGTAACTTTCTGTTTTCTGGACAGATTGCAAGGATGCAGGAATGCTTGAAGGTAATTGTTTGCTGCTGATCAATTTTTCATAGGTATTCATGACACCAGTACTGCTTATAATAGTCTCTGCGTTAAGTTCATCGCCACTGGCCAGGCGAACACCTACGGCAGTACCTTTGTTGATAATGATTTCGTCCACAGCAGCATTCACCGCCAGTTTTCCACCTTGTTTTTCAATCAAGGTGGAAATTGTTTCTGCAATGCTTCTAGATGAACCGGTGGGGTAATTACCTCCATCCAGATAGTGGCGAACCACAAGTGCGTGCATGGCAAAGCTACTCCGCTTTGGCGGTAAACCATGGTCACCCCATTGTCCCGTAAGTACACCAATCATTTCCTCATTATCCGTTAATTCGCTGAGGACATCATAGGTTGTCCGATCTGCCAGTTGAAAAAATTTACGTGTCATAAATGGATAAGTAATTCTTCCCATCAGATCCGGCATAGCTTTATTGGTAAAATAAGGTTTTGAGTTTTTTACGGCTTTATCTATTAAGGTCATATAGGTTTTAAGAGCATTCTCCTCCATTGGGAAATAGGATATCATATCTTCCAAAAATTGTTCCCGCGGTGCGGTGAGATTATAGGCTTGATCCGGAAAAATGATTCGGTCATAATTGGCATCCATAGGTGACCATTTAAGTTGGCCATCGGATACAAGGTCAAAGAGCCGCCTGACCAAAGACCAGGGTTTATGTACATCACCTATATAGTGGATCCCAACATCCCATTCGTAATTATCCCGACGAAAGGTATGAGTCCACCCACCAATTTTAAAATGTTTTTCCAGGACAAGAACCCTCTTTCCATTTAGTGCCAGTAGTGCTGCAGTAGTCAGGCCTCCAATGCCTGATCCCACAATGATGGCGTCGAACGATTCATTAGTCAGGTCAGAGCAGTAATTATTCCATTTTTTCATCACAATTTTCAATAAAATAGTTAGGGAATATCCTTACCAGGAAGCAACTCAAATATTGAAAAAACTTCATGGTTATGCTAGCGAATGCTAATGGTATTGTTCAGTTGCCAATCGGTAAGGTTTTCTGAAGTATAGATTTTCCCATCTGATGTGGAAGCCGCAAAGAACTGCTTGATATCATCTCCGTATGTGGTCCTGGTAAATACTGCGAAATTTGTGAAACTGGCGATCCTAACTATTTTTTCCAGAGTACCGCCAAGCTCCTGGGGATTTTTGTTTTCAAGTTTATACACATTGCCATGATTGGTGAGAAAAACAAACCCGGTGATCCTGGGCGCTATCCCAAAGGTGTAAGCCACAGAACCTACAACAGATTCATTGCTGTCAGCATATTCTAAAGCCAGAACCACATCTATCTGTTTCAACACTTCTGATGAAACACTTTTTCCTGGAGCACCGGCAGGACCTGATTCTCCTTTTTCACCTCTGGGACCCGGTGGTCCTATAGAGCCAGGCTCACCCTGTGGTCCTGGAGTACCTGGACCCATGCAGCTGAAAATGAAAACTGTTATAATTAAAGTTGAAAAGACTTTCATGTCATTATTTAGCGTGAAAATAACTTACTGCGTGTTGCCGTGATTAGAAAAACGGCCAGAACCAGCACGCCTATGGCATAATAAAATGTATTCTCGCTCAAATAGGAATATGCCCGACGGTATGCTAAAGTCATGATAATTAATAATTCCGATGTCAAGGCTGCTGCTAGAAAGAACATGGCCTTACGAACATTTTCATTTTTTCTATGGTTGATTCGTCCCAAACCAAAAACCTGTCCGGCAAACATTTTATATAACTGGTCTTCATCTTCTGAAATCTTTTTTAGGTATTCTCCATATTCATCTGGGGAACCAAACTGGCTGATACCACCAAAGAAGGTCGGGTTAATCAACTTTTCCTCGTCTGAGTTATTAGCATCTTCTGCGACATTCCGCACCCTGGGAACAATCACACGCACCAGAAAATAAAGTGCACCCATGGCTGCAGGGAAATACACCACAATCAAAAGAAATATCAAGGTATCCATCTGCATTTTGGTAAAATGGACAATGAAAAAGACCATAAAAACACCCAGTAAAGAAAGCATGGTAAATGCTTTCTGGTCTGTGCGCTGGATGATCTGCTGTTCACCATCCAGTATTTTTAATAAGGCACTGAATTGTCGTTCCTGCATATTATTCCTATAATCTGTTTGAAGTTGGTGATATTATCAAACGGAGGTCGGTTTTGCAAATGATTATAAAATTAAGTACAAATAAATTCCAGACTCTTATCCGTCAGGAACAGGACGAATTTAAAACCGTTTCATGAATTTCCTTATCCGCAATTTCTCGGTTCCTATCTGTATCATAGTGGGGATATATTTTTATTGGATTGAAAATAATTTTCCAATCGCCACAGCCTGTTTCTTAATCGCTGTTTTCTGGATTATTTATGATATCATGCGCAGGTAAATTTTCTTATCTCCTATCTTGAAGTTTGACCAGTAGTCGCAGGATCTCAAGATACAGCCAGATAAGCGTCACCAAAAGACCAAAGGCACCGTACCATTCCATGTACTTCGGGGCACCCATTTCAGCCCCTTCCTCGATAAAATCAAAATCCAGCACCAGGTTCAGTGCCGCGATGACCACCACGAACCCGCTGAAAAGGATGCCATAGGTAGAACTGCTATGGATAACAGATATTCCGCTTCCAAAAAAACTCATTATCCAACTGATCAAGTATAAAACAGCGATCCCACCAGTTGCAGCAACTACCCCCAATTTAAAGTTCTCTGTGGCCTTAATAAGGCCAGACATATATGCCAGAAGCAAGGATGCCAGGGTACCAAAAGTGAGAAAAACAGCTTGGACAACAATCCCAGGATATTTAGCTTCAAATATCCAGGAGATAGCACCCAACGCCAGACCTTCCGCCACAGCATAGAGCGGCACCGTAATGTAGCCTGCCGTAGGCTTGAATATAGTGATCAGAGCCAGGATCACTCCGGCGATGAGCGCTGGAATCACAAGAGCGATCATATTGGGGTTGGCCCACGTTACAGAAGCGCTTACCATAAGCAACAGCAGGGCAAAACCGGTCTTATGCACTGTCCCTTCAATTGTCATGGTCCCGGTTGTAATGCCGGATAAATGTTTTCGGAATGTATCGGACTGCAACGCTGGGTTTCCCGAACGCAGGCTTAAATGATTATTCATGTTCTTCTACCTCTTCTATTCTTATCCAAGATTTCCCATTCCCTGTCTTTTTCTGTATCAGTTTTACAACACTCAGCAGGGAAATAATAATCAAAGGGATTGCTAAAATATATGCGGAATTATCCACCTGAAAAATTAATAGGATTATAAAAGGTCTGAAATCAAAAAAAGTTCCGCCTGATACAAGCTATTATTTAAGCAAGTGTTTTACCATGAAACTGCCGGCAAACTCGAAAGCTGCTTTGCGAGCTATAGGATTCCCACCATAAGTTGGTCCACGACCAGCACAGCTAGCCAGGCCCACTTTCTGCCTCAAGGGTGTGATCATAGGGATATCTAGAAAATTCATTAGGATTGCGCCATCATTGCGCATCCGGAACATGCAGTCGGTAAGCACATAACCATCTATTGATTTCCTGGGTGCTGTCCTACGGTCAAACGAATGATGGGCATCCGGATAAACCGTAATATCTGCATCTGCACCGGAGGCCTGCATTTCACTAATCAAATCTACACATGCATCTGCGGGAACCCAGTCATCCAGTTCACCCGCCAGGATATGGATGGGGGCATCAGTAAAATCTACAAGATCCATGTCAATGATACATGGCGGATAAATAGCTAAATGGGCAGCAAAACCTGCGTTAGGGCTGATGGCATCCTTAAGCGGCTGCCATGCGCTATAAAGAGCTACACCGCCGCCAAGGCTCCAGCCAGTAATGGCTGCTTGACGTATATCAAGGCGATCATCCGTAGCCAGAGCTTCCAGGGCCCTGTAGGCATCCAGGATCATCATGGCCGAAGTAACTTCTATCTGACTGCCCACAGTGGAGCTTATATTACGGCTGGCGAAACTTTTAAGCTCAAAAGTTGCAAACCCCTGTTTTCGATACATCTCCATATATTCATAATGGTGCGATCCCCAGGCCATGCTACCCGCCACTCCCACCACCAGAGGTAGGTTCTTAAGCATAACCCCTTCCGGGAAGCGAAGAATACCATATACTTTTTGGAGTATCTGGTGATCCAGATCGGTGATCAGATGGTAAAACGAGAATGGATTAGCGCTGTTAAATTCAATTTGTTCTCCATCATCCTGTCCATAAGCTGCTACGATACATATGAGGAAAACAGTAAAAAAGGATTTTTGCATATCCTATTTTACTATAACAAGGATATATTGGTAGTGTTTATATTTAAAACTTTATTTGTACGATCCAGAATATGCACGATTCAGGCCTTTAATAAGGCAGTAATCTCCAGTCTGGAAACTATTTTCTCTAAATCGTCCGGGACAGGATAAAAAATAGAATTTGGGTAAAAAGGTAATTCTATTTCTTATTCTGGTCACGGATCTTACGTGCAAACATTAATCCACCAGCGCCTAAAAGCCAACCAATCCCAGTAATGGGTCCCTGATCAGGAGCATCAGGTAGATCAGGTTGAGCCATTACCGTTGAGAGCAAGCCTAAAGCTATAAGTACGATGTTAAGTAATCTGTGCTTCATAATTCTCTCCTATTTTAAGTATGTGATCTTTTGATTTAAAACTTCTTTCCCACTAATAACCTGGATAATATAAATACCAGCAGCTGCTGTATTCTGTGGATTCCAGGATAAACTATGAAAACCAGCAGGCATCACCTGGTCTATTAAGGTACTGACTTCCCTGCCAGATAAATCATAAATCTTCATCAACACTGATCCAGTCTCAGGTATACTATAGCGTATCGTAGTACTGGGATTAAATGGATTGGGATATGCCGGCTGTAAAGTAAATGTCTTTGGCAATACTGCTTCATCTGAACCTGCTGTAGCAGATGAAATAAACATGGTAAACTGTGATTGACCTACAAGCGGATAACTGCCAACAACGTTCTCTTCTAGTTCAAAACCATCCTTATCTTCCAAGGTAAAGGTATACTCATCTACCTCATGAAGGTTGATGATGGTATAAGTCTCATTGTTCATCATTACAATGTTAATTCCCTCAGGAACATCAGATAAGTCCCAGGTCATGGTAATAGTCTCTGATACAGGATCAAAACTGCTATCTGTAACCTGAAGATGCATTACATCCAGATCCACACTGAGATCAGCATTAAAATCATAAGGCAGGTTATTAATAGCTACTGCTTCATCATCTACATAAAACATACTTACCAAATGATCATTATGTGAAAGAGGTAGTAAGCGTGATGCATCTGAATGATCCATACCAAAATCACCCGTAAGATTAAAACTTAAAAATACTTTACTGACTTGATCACCACTTGTAAAGGCAATAACTCCGCTGCCTTCAGACTCTACTGCAGTACGATAATTGGTTCCTGTACCAGTAGAGATGCTGCTCTCTGTAAAAGTATAACTTGTAGCACCTGCAGCTGCCTGAGAAAAGAAACCTTGAAAAGGGGCTATAAGCCCATCTGCAATATCACCTGTAGTACCATTGTGGTTCTTATAAGCACCTGCAGCACTGTCCCAGATGTAAACAGGACCATATCCTGAGTTATCTGCTGCTAACTGCTGGATGCTTAGGGAGTATCCATAAGGATTACCTAATAAGTTCCAGCTGTCTTCATTGGTTGCAATCGTTACAGGCGATGTATTCTGGGTGCCATCAAGGGTAAGGGTAACTGGAAGGTCATCGGTACCATCAAAATCTGTATCAGCATATACATAGACTAATACCCCGCTGCCTGCTGTATAATTATCTGTTGTTAAGTCTGAAAGGGCATTCCAGCTGCTGTTGTAGGTCCAGACATTAGGATCTACACCAGGATTATCAGAACCTGTCATGCCTTGATTATAAAGCTCTTCCAGTAAATCTCCATAGACGGCTCCAGATACAGGACTCGATAACATCCTAAAACCTGAAGTACCTGTGATATCTATACTTGTTATTGGATCAGGCATAGATTCGGGAGCTGTGATAATTATTAAACCATTGCCTTCTCTTCCACCGGAAGTAGTTGAACCATTTATAACTCCTCCTATATAAGAAGAGCCTCCACTGCCTCCTGCTCCACCATGCTGACCACCGCCACCACCGTAGTAACCGCCGCCTCCGCCAGCTCCACACCGACCGGCGGCAATTACCGGATGGGGATGTACACGCAAATCATGGCGGGCAACGCATCCTATAAGGGCTATGAATTCCGCTATGGTGAGCGCGATCTGGTTCAGATGATCATCTCCCAGAAGAACGCCACATTCGACACCGGCAAGGGCTCAGACCATTTTGATGTGAACACCGGGACACTGGCGTTCAACGGTCCCCGCGTCGACTATGAAGCCTATTTCGCGCCCCATACAGCAACCTCCAATGATGCTGATCAGGCCTTCGACGCAAACTGGGCGCTGTTCGATAAATTCAGCCGGACAACAAACCGCTGTGAAACCATCGTGTATCCGGACTCGATTCCGGAAGGCACACGGCCTGTCATGGTTCTGCAGCCGGAATACGTGACCGAAGACTGCTATGGCGATGATGGCAGCTATTTCAATCTGATCGGCGGCTGGAATGAAACCTTCAACCGGACAGACTCACGTGAGCGCGATATGAGCTTCACGCCTGGCTTTACCCGTGCGGAATCTATGAATGACCTGATCCGTCTGGCCTATCAGTGGCTGTTCCAGGTCCATGAAAGCTGGACGCCGAACATCAACGCCAAACACCGTGTGGTGCCGAATGGCGACGGCACAGAAATGATCTTCCCAGAGGTCACGATGGACCTGAAGGAACATGTCACGACCAGCTGGCTTCCAAAGG
>CAJWLO010000050.1 GCA_913043235.1 uncultured Fidelibacterota bacterium | reverse complement strand
ATGTCTACCAGATTCGACGCCATCACCCCCAGCTTCCACTCCTATCAAATTCACACTCTCGTCACCAATAAAATCGTAGAACAGGCCCATAGCATTACTTCCACCTCCAACACAAGCTATTACATAATCTGGCAAGCTTCCAATTTGTTCTAAAATTTGTTTTCTGCTTTCCTGTCCTATTATTCTTTGAAAATCACGCACTATCATGGGGTAAGGATGAGGACCTACTACACTTCCGATCAAATAGTAAGAATCATCTACATTAGTCACCCAATCTCTCATTGCCTCATTAATAGCATCTTTAAGAGTTTTACTTCCTGAATTCACTGAAATAACTTCGGCCCCCAATAACTTCATTCGGAATACATTTAACGCTTGCCTTCTTATGTCTTCTTCTCCCATGTAAACGACACAATCTAATCCGAGTTTGGCACAGACAGTAGCGGTAGCTACCCCATGTTGCCCAGCCCCTGTTTCAGCTATTATTCGAGTTTTTTTCATTTTCTTGGCTAGGAGACCTTGGCCTAACGCATTGTTGATTTTATGTGCTCCGGTGTGAGCTAAATCTTCACGTTTAAGAAAAACTTGTGCCCCGCCAAAACGTTTTGTCAGGTTAGGGGCAAAATACAGTTCTGTTGGCCTTCCCACAAAATTTCTTAGTAGTTCTGAGAGTTCCACCTGAAATTCATCATCCAATTGAACTTTCGCATAAGATTCTTCAAGCTCATTTATGGCCGGCATTAATGTTTCCGGAACATATCTGCCGCCAAACCGTCCAAATCTACCTGATTGGTCTGGGAGATCACTTGATAAAGTCATAAATGCTCTCGCTATTTTGAGTAAACCTAAAATAATACAACGATTAATTATAGATTAAGTGAATAGATAAGTAAGTAGGCACACAGAGAGGTATATTTCTAAAAGATCATTCAGTATAGCGCCACGGATTAATTATTAAAATTATCGCTTTACAGCTATAATGTCGAGCCAATTCCTTGGAACATGGGTGACATTTAGCTCTGAGTAAGTTTGCCTGATCCCTTCCTGCAGGGCTTCACTAGCCTCGTTCATTGGAACACCAGGCATGGTGCCTTCAATAAAATCCGAAAACGTACTTATGTCCAACCACCCTTCTATAGGAACTTGTACTGTATCTACCTTTTGCTTGAGTATGGTTAGACCATTTCGTTCCAGTAAATCACTATACTCGCCCGGAGTTAATTGTCTCCTCGATTCCACCTTTACCGCCCTATCAGGTTTTAAGCCATATTCTTTTCGAAGAATACGAAAAGCCTTGAACATCCATTTACTGTAAAAAGCGGATGAATCTTCGTGCTGACCACCTTCATAAAATGAAGTGTTGAATGCAAATTTTCCACCCGTGCGTAAAGCTTCGCCGATGTCACGAACTACCTTATCTTTGTCAGGTAGGTAATGAATGGCATTACAAAAAACTATGGTATCGACAGAGTCTTTAACAGCTTCTGACACATTTTCCACGCCACTTTGGACAAATTTAACCGCATTATCTGAAATATCTAGGAGCTCTTCCATTGCGGCCTTCAATGCCGACTGAGAATGATCAAGTGCTATTACCACCGTATCCCGTGTGCGATTAATTCTTTCTAGGATGAGCCTGGTCACACCACCTGTGCCACAAGCTAAGTCCACGACCCTACTATCCATCCCTACCTCCGCCATATCCACCAGTCTTGCATTTAATTGTGCATAGAATTCGTTTTTTGAAAACGTCGTAAACGAGTAATCTGCTCCACTCATATTTCTATCCCACTTCCAATCTTCTTATTACATTGAATCCAAAATTTTAATCTCGATACCAAAGTATAACAGGCATTGAAATCATCTTGTTAATTTTCTTTTCACTGGAGTTTTTTCAGACCTAAACACTGTAATTAAGATGGCAAGTCCCACGATGCAAGTGCCAAGTAGGAATGCTTTGGTCATCCCCTCAGTGAAAGCTGTCTTGATCCCTATCTCGGAGACACTGTTTCCTACAGAATCAATCGTCGAAAGGTCCGGAACGTAGCTCATCGACGACATAGTAATTACAACCAAGGTTGTTCCCATAGCGACTCCAGTTAGATTTCCCGATGTCCTCACCATGTTCAGGAGGGCAGAAACAACACCGTATCTATTGGCTTCAACAACATTCATTACAGCACTAGTGTTTGGAGAACCAAATATTCCATTACCTGAACCCTGTAAAAACATCCCTATGAAAACAACCCAAGGAGAAGAATCTACAGACAGTGTCGTGTAAATAGCTATTGCAGAAGCCCAGCACACCAATCCAGTTACGGCTGGCCATTTAGTACCAATTCTATCGGAAATCTTACCGCTGATCGGACTCGTCAAAGCCATCATAATCGAACTTGCTGCCATAACCAATCCAGCATCTGATTCTTTCAAACCAATAATTTGAATCAAATAGAAAGGCATTAGAAACACAGATAAAGCTGTTACCATTTTTTTCATGATATTGCTCCTTAATTACAATCTATTATTTGATTGAGTTCTATATTGTTAATATCCAAGACCATCTATACTAGTAAATATTGCATAATAATGCAACTAATTTTCATATAATTTACAAAATAATTACGTAATATTTTCATATTAGTGAAAAATTTTTGCATTTCTTCTAATTAATCTTTACCTTTTGATGATTATTTATTGTTTAATAAGAGGCAAATAAAGCATTGCGTGTAACGTTAAAACATATATCTGAGGATACAGGCCTATCTATTGCTACAGTATCAAGGGCACTGAATCGCACCCAGAGAAAACATACTCCAAGCGAAGAGATAATTTATGCTTCAGCAAGAAAACTTGGTTATCCATTTATCGGTCATACAACTGATGAAGATCAATTGACAATAGCTCTGGTTACAGAAGTACACGAGGGTGAATTTTATTCTTCACTTTTCCATGGTTTTTACAGGGCCAGTAAAAATACTGCTTCTGATGTCCTTTTTGTAAACCTGGCAAAACACAGTGATGATCCCATCGAACACATCATTAACCTAAGCAAAAAATACAGCGGCATCTGTCTTTTCCTTCCGAACCTGGATAAAATAGATTATAGCCGTTTAAAAGAAGGGGTTGGTCAGTATCCAATATTATCATTAACGCCTCTGAAAAATCCCAAGATCGATACAATTTCTTTTGACTCATACAGTGGTGGATATATGATAGCTGATTATTTTGAAGATTTGGGATATACAAAATTCGGATTTATATCAGGGCCGCCAAATGCGATTGATGCCGTATTTCGAAGGAACGGGTTTCTAGATCATATTCGTGAAATTAATGAACTGGAGCTGGCCTGGTCCTTTACAGGTGATTTTAGTCTCTCTTCGGGGAAAGCAGCTTTCGATGATTTTAAAAATACGGGTCTTAAAGACATTGCCATTTTTGGCTGTAATGATCATACCTGTTTTGGGTTTATGAAAGCTGCCATCGAGAATGGCTATAAAATTCCAGATGATTTTATTATCGCTGGCTATGATAATCTTTCTTTTTGTAAAACATTCACCCCGGAATTAACATCCATTGCCACAGACTATTCCGAGCTGGGAAAAAAAGCAATTCGTATTATTGAGAATATGGTGGCTGAAGGAAGTGATAGTCTTGGACATAAGACCATGTTACCTGTGGAGATCAAAGCCAGAAGCAGTTCTTTTGTGGGCAGTTAACTCAGCCCAAATATTTTGTTTAATGACTATAATGTGAATCTGTTAATTGGTTTGTCACTGTGCATCTTAGCTTCTTGCAAAGCGGCAGATGACACAACCCAATTACCGGGATGGAATTTGGTCTGGCAGGATGAGTTCGACTACCCTTTACCAAGTTTAGAAAAGCATTGGAATTTCGAAATGGGTTATGGTAATGATGGCTGGGGTAATAATGAATGGCAAGAGTATACAAAAGAAAATGTTGAGATTATCGAAGGCAGCCTTGTAATTACTGCTCGATCTAGCAAAAAGCCTGGTAAAAGAGATGGCAGTATTACATCGTCCAGGTTAACTACACTTGGAAAGTTTCAATTCGAGCCAGGCGTGAGAATCATATCCCGCATTAAACTACCATGGGGGCAAGGCATCTGGCCTGCATTTTGGGCACTTGGGAGCAATCATTCATCTATTGGCTGGCCAACATGCGGCGAGATCGATATACTGGAAATGATAGGTGGAAATCCAATTTCAAATGCTAAAAATTATACGATTCATTCAACAGCACACTGGAATGACAACTATGATAGTAATCGTAATTATAAACATGCTCAATACGGAAAACATAAAGTAATTGAAAATTCATTATCGAATGAATATCATATTTTTGAACTTATATATGCCAATGATTATCTAGAGACCAAAATTGATGGGGATTCAATTTTTAAGATGGATACTAACGTAGGTAAAGTTGTAAAACCATTCCACAACAGCTTTTACTTAATTTTGAATGTTGCTGTGGGAGGGAACTGGCCAGGGGCCCCTACCCCAGAAACAGTTTTCCCACAGAAAATGTATATAGATTATATTCGCGCTTATAAGCGATAAATTTTTCTAAATGAGATTGAACTATATGAAATTTACAATTATAGCCACCATGGGACTTATTTTATTCACTGGCTGTAAAAACAAAGAAAATCAAAACACACGCCGGGGATTAATAATCTATCAAGAACCTCAAATATCATGGGTGCGAAACTTTAACCCTCTTAGTCCTGCTGGTTCAGCAAGGTGGCCAACTTCAGCAGGTATTTACGAACCATTATTTATTTATAATTCCATGTCAGCAGAATACGTTCCATGGCTCGCCCTCGATTATAAATGGAATAAAGGCAATAATGTTTTGGAAATGCTAATTCGCGATAGTGTAAAATGGTCTAACGGGGAACCATTTTCTGCGGCTGATGTTGCTTTTACGTTTAACCTGAAAAGAGAACACCCTGCTCTAGATACTCGAAACTCCTGGGGATATCTAAAAGAAGTAATTGCTACTTCCGATACTATTGTAAGATTCGAGTTTAAACGAATTTACGTGCCTGGGTTTGATGCTCTTGCCACGCAATCAATTGTTGCAAAGCACATATGGAACAAAATAGAGGACCCAGTAAGGTATTCCAATCCAAACCCTGTTGGTACGGGTCCATTCACAGAAATTATTCGATTTGATAGTCAACTGTGGGAACTGGGAAAAAACCCCAACTACTGGCAAAAAGGAAAACCACACATAAACAGGCTAATTTTTCCAACCTACCCTAGCAATGAACAGGTTACGCTCGCATTATTAAATGGTGACTTGGACTGGGCAGGAGCCTTCATTCCTGCTGTTGAGCGGGTCTTTGTATCAAAAGATCCTGTACATCACAAGTACTGGTATCCCTTAACGGGGCACACAACCTATCTTCATACAAACACCAAAAATCCAGTACTAAGTGATGTTAGAGTACGAAAGGCAATTAGTTATGCAATCGACCGCGAACTCGTGGTAAGGGTTGGAATGTATAATTATACTGAACCAGCACATGTTTCAGGAGTGTCTGGCCCAATGTCTAAATGGCATTCACCATTTTTAAATGATAGAGAAAACTGGGCAGTATATGACCCATTAAAGTCTAATATTTTATTAAATAACGCCGGGCTCATTCAAGATGAAGCAGGATGGAGATATTCTAAGGACGGATTACCCCTGGAATTCGATATTATCATTGTATCAGGATGGAGCGATTGGATCCGATCCGCTCAAGTTATAAGCCAAAATCTTAAAAACGTTGGAATAAAAGCAAAAGTAAAAACCTATGATTTCGGTGCCTGGATAAGCCGTATGCAAAAGGGCGAATTTGATTTGGCTATTGGTTGGGCCGAAAAGGGAGCGACGCCCTATGCCCTTTATAGAGGTATGATGTCTTCTGAGTATTTGCAACCAATAGGTCAAACCGCCGATGTAAACTGGCATCGTTTTAGCGTGGCTTCTGCGGACTCACTTTTTAAAAAATACGAACAAACGTCTAACCAGAATGAAATAACAAAAATCATACACGAACTACAACATTTATTTATTGAGCATGCTCCATCTCTACCTCTTTTTGCAGAACCATCTTGGGCAGAATGTAATACAAAATTTTTTACAAATTTTCCAAGTGCTGAAAACCCATATGCAACCTTATCTCCTAATTACGCTCCAGAAAACTTATTTGTTTTGGTAAACGTACAAAACCGATGAACCAATCATTAAAGTATTTGCTACGGCGATTAGGGTTTTATTCCGTGGCAGCATGGGCAGCATTAACCCTTAATTTTTTCATTCCAAGACTGATGCCAGGTGATCCAGCCACAATTATTTTTGCCCGATTTCGAGGCAAACTCAAACCTGAAGCAATAAATGCTCTAAGAGAAACTTTCGGTTTAACCGATGAACCTTTACTGGGGCAATATTGGTCTTATCTCAAAAGTATTTTTCAGGGAGACCTGGGCATCTCTATTGCTTATTTTCCAGAACCAGTAAATGGTATAATCTACAGTGCCCTTCTTTGGACTATTTTCCTCGCGGGCACTTCCTTGGTAATTTCCTTTTCCCTGGGTACCCTTTTGGGAACGATTATTTCCTGGAATCGTGGAAAAAAACTTGACTCAGTCCTACCTCCTGTTCTGGCCTTTTTGGGGGCATTCCCCTACTTCTGGCTGGCCATGGCAGTTCTCTATATTTTTGGATTTAAGCTGGGCTGGTTTCCTTTAGGTCATGCCTACAGCCAGGAAGTAACTCCTGGTTTTAATATTTCATTCCTGGCAAGTGCAGCCTATCATGCTATACTTCCGGCATCTACAATGATCCTGGTTGGTCTGGGTGGCTGGATGCTCTCCATGCGTAATACCATGATTACTACCCTGGGAACGGATTATATAACCTTTGCCCACTCAAAAGGGCTTCCTTCCCGTCAGATCATGCTGCACTATGCAGCACGTAATGCAATTCTACCCAATTTTACCGGGTTTGGCATGGCCCTGGGATTTGTACTCAGCGGTGCATTATTGACAGAGATCATTTTTTCTTATCCTGGACAGGGGTACCTGCTGCTGCAGGCGGTACAGGCTCAGGATTTTCCGCTGATGCAGGGACTTTTCATGACCATCACATTTGCTGTACTGGCAGCAAACTGGCTGGTAGATATCGCTATTATATTCCTCGATCCCAGGACAAGGAAATAAAGGATGAAAAGAAAAGTTCACCATAGCATTTTTGCCCGTTGGATAAACGGCATCATCCGGAACCACAAGGCCGCGATAGGTACTCTCATCATTTTCTTTTTCATTTTTCTTGCAGTATTGGGACCCTTCATTACCCAAGACCCCACAGCATTTTTGAGTACGCCGCTTACACCTCCTTCCGAGAAACACTGGTTAGGAACCAATGGTCAGGGCCAGGATGTACTGGCCCAGACCATTTCTGGAGCCCGGCAAACATTGCTGGTTGGTTTTACAGTTGGCATTTCGGTCGTGCTGATTGGTGCCCTGATTGGTGGTATTTCCGGGTATTACGGCGGCAGAATAGATGACCTGCTCTCCTTACTTATCAATATATTTCTAGTTATGCCAGGCCTACCGCTAATGGTGATCCTGGCCAGTTGGCTTCCGCCTGGACCGGCCACACTGACGGGAGTGTTGATCCTTACTGGGTGGGCATGGAATGCCCGTGTAATTCGTTCCCAGATGATGACATTTCGAAGTCGCGACTTTGTATCAGCTGCAATCGTTAGTGGTGAACAAAACGTCAGGATAATTATAATCGAAATTATGCCACGCATGCTCTCTCTTCTTGCTTCATCTTTTATTGGTGCTTCCATTTATGCAATAGGCGCTCAGGTAGGCTTAGAGTTTTTGGGAATGGGCGACGTAAACACCATCACCTGGGGTACAAATCTGTATTGGGCCAGCAATGACATGGCCCTGCTCACAGGTTCCTGGTGGACCTTTGTACCTACCGGTCTCAGTATAGCTATTGTTAGTTTTGCTCTGACATTAATTAATTTTGGCATCGATGAAGTAACCAACCCGCGTTTGATCTCAGAACGGGTATGGCGTGAGAAAATTCCAAAGGATACAGCGGTCAACGGTATAACTCCTGTTGTGAAAACCCATGAATAATTCTATCCTTTCTATCAACAACCTTTCTACAAGTTATATTACAACTGGTGATCCTGTACAGGCAGTACAAGATGTATCCTTTGATATCCACCAAGGAGAGATATTTGGGTTGGTGGGGGAATCTGGAAGCGGAAAAAGTACTGTGGTACAGGCCATACTGCGTACATTACCTCCTCCTGCAGTTATCACCGGTGGCACCATTACCATCTATGATAAAGATATTCTATCCCTGTCCCCCGACGAAGTAATGAGTTACCGCTGGAAACAAATTTCAATCGTTATGCAGAGTGCCTTAAATGCATTAAATCCTGTTCTAACTGTAAGAGAACAGATAGAAGACGTGCTGAAAGAACATAGTAACCTAATGGGTAAAGCTTCTAATGATCGCGCAAAGGAATTGCTATCAATGATCGATATTGATGTTAGTTGGCTAGACAGTTATCCACATCAATTATCAGGCGGAATGAGGCAAAGAGTCGTGATCGCTATCGCCCTGGCACTAATGCCGAAAATCATTATAATGGATGAACCTACAACTGCACTTGACGTGATAGTGGAACGTGAAATCCTTGCAAAAATTATTGAACTACGTGAAGAGCTCGGATTTACAATTCTTTTTATTACCCATGACCTCAATCTATTATTAGAATTTGCTGATAGGGTTGCGATCATGAAAAATGGGAGATTGGTGGAACTGGATAAATCACAGAATATACGTAGTGGTGGAAAACATGAATATACTCAAAAACTAATTGGGTCGGTTCCGGCTGCATCGGGTCCACGAAAAAAAGGATTACTTTCCAGACCGGATAACAAAGATTTTGGAGAGCATCCTTTACTGGACGTTCAGAATATGAGTAAAAGTTTCCCTGTTTCCGGGTTTTTCAAGCCGAAGCTGATCGACGCAGTAAAAAGCGTTTCATTCCAGGTATTTCCTGGCGAAGTAGTAGGCCTTGTTGGAGAATCTGGTAGCGGAAAAAGTACAATCGCAAAACTTATTGCACGCTTGATTCGACCGACATCTGGAGATTTATTTTTAAAAGGCTTGAATAAAAAAGTCTCTGATGCACGAAGAGTGCCCCTAGAATATAGAAAACAGGTCCAGATGGTATTCCAGGATCCCTTTGGATCCCTGAATTCTATCCATACGGTGTATCATCATCTCGCCAGGCCACTTTTACGGCACCAGCTGAGATCCCACGAAGAAGTATTTGCTTATATCGTGGAAATACTCGAGACCGTAGGACTGGTTCCTGGGGATGCTTTCGCAAAAAAATTCCCTCACGAGATGTCTGGTGGAGAACGCCAGCGGGTTGCCATAGCCAGAGCTTTAAGCCTGGAGCCGGAATTAATCGTGGCCGATGAGCCTACCTCCATGCTGGACGTTTCCATACGAATGGAGATCCTAGAGATCCTGGCCCAGATGCGCATAAAAAAAAACCTAGCCATCATTTTTATTACTCATGACCTGGCATCTGCACGATACTTGGCGGATAGGATAATTGTCCTTCAGCATGGCTCAATAGTCGAACAAGGTCAAGCTGAGGATCTAATTCAATCCCCTAGGAAGGAGTATACGAAACAACTAGTGAAGGCAGCATCACCTGGCTGGCTTGATGCCTTGTCACTGAATGAAAAGACGAAAGAAAAGGATAACAATAATGTCTGAGCATAATTCATTCCCTGAAAATTTTATTTGGGGAACTGCCACTTCAAGCTATCAGATTGAAGGCGCTGCAGATGTCGGTGGAAAGGGTCCGTCCGTTTGGGACACTTTTAGTCACACTCCTGGAAAGATAAAAGATAATGATAACGGTGATATTGCTTGCAATCATTATTATTTATGGCCACAAGATGTTGCCTTAATGAAGGAACTGGGAATAAATGCTTATCGGTTTTCAATCAGTTGGCCACGAATATTTCCAACCGGCAGTGAGAGCAAACCAAACCAATTTGGATTAGATTTTTACAGCAAATTAATTGATGCTCTTCTCGAGAATGATATTATCCCTTACACTACCTTAAACCATTGGGATATTCCCCAGGGTTTAGAAGATGCTGGCGGTTGGCCTAAAAGAAAAATAGTGGACGAATTTGTAAAATACAGTTATCATATTACCCACCACCTGGGGGACAGGGTAAAACATTGGATCACTCATAATGAACCGTGGTGCGTCAGCTATCTGGGGTATATCGAAGGACGCAAACCACCCGGCTTAATCCATAACTGGGCCAAAAGTCTTGCTACCGCACATCATTTATTGCTTTCCCATGGAATAGCCATACCAGAGATCAGAAATAACTCTAAACATTCAGAAGTAGGCATAACTTTAAATCTCAATACTGCTGTACCTGCTTCAGGCAGTATTTATGACAAGGATGCATGCAGGTTTTATGATGGACAATTTAACCGGCTATATCTTGACCCACTTTATAAGAAAGAATACCCTGAAGATGTGTTTGAAGATCTTAAAGCACGTGGCCTCGTGAATGATTCGGATTGCAATTTTATCAAAGATAATGATTTAAATATAATCAGCAGACATACAGATTTTTTAGGTGTAAACTATTACAACAGAGCAGTAATCCGAAATGAAGATGTGGACCAGGAATTAAATTCTCCTTGGGAAGTTGAACTAGGGCCAAAAACAGATTTTGGCTGGGAAATATATCCATCCGGGATTTATGATCTTCTTATGCGATTAAAGACAGAATATGCCATCAATAATATCTATATTACAGAAAATGGATGTTCATTCAAAGATGGGCCAAACTCCAAAGGAGAAGTAGAAGATGAGAGAAGAATTGAGTACCATCATTCCCACATCAAGGAGATAAAAAGAGCGATTTATGATGGTGTTCCGTGCCAGGGATATTTTGCCTGGTCTCTTATGGATAATTTCGAATGGGGGCAGGGATTCAGCCAGCGCTTTGGTCTGGCCTGGGTAGATTTTAAAACCCTGAAACGTATTCCAAAAGCAAGCTATCACTGGTATAAAAAATTCATTTCTACAAATGGACAGGAAGAAAGCTGAATGACGAACAATGCTAAAAATAATATATCTGTTTACATAACTGCAAAGAATAGTGGACATAAAGTAACACAGATAAATCTATCACATTTACTTTGCAGAAATAATACGAATATTCCAACGATTAAATTAAATAAATCCGAAACTCGTCAGGAAATTCTGGGGTTTGGAGGGGCATTCACTGAAGCTGCTGCAAGTGTTTATCATAAGCTGGATAATGAAAAAAAGGAAGAAATTATTCAAGCCTATTTTGGGAAACAGGGAAACGAATACAGCATGGCCAGAACGCATATAAACAGCTGTGATTTCTCTCTTGGAAATTATTCCTACTGTGAAACACCAGGCGATACAGAATTGAATGATTTTTCTATTTCCAGAGATAAAGAAATGCTTATTCCCTTTGTCCAGGATGCCCTGGAACACGCAAAAACACCTATAAATATTTTGGCATCGCCATGGAGTCCACCAGCATGGATGAAAACCAATGGTCAAATGAATAATGGTGGCAAATTAAAAGACGAATATCGAAAAGCGTGGGCCAAATACTATTGTAAATATATTATTGCCTATGAGAAAGAAGGTATTCCCATTTGGGGGATCTCGGTCCAGAATGAACCAGCAGCAACACAGACCTGGGATTCCTGTATTTATACAGCCACGGAGGAACGAGATTTCGTTCGGGATTATCTAGGCCCTGCATTGGGAAATAGTAATTTTCTCAATAAAAAGCTGATTATATGGGATCATAACCGGGATATTATGGTAGAAAGAGCTCAGACTATTCTCAATGATCCGGAAGCAGCAAAATACGTCTGGGGTACTGGATTCCATTGGTACGATGGTGATCATTTTGACGCAGTACAACAGCTCCATGATGAGTTCCCGAATAAGCAACTCATCTTTACCGAAGGATGCCAGGAAAATGGACCCCATATAGGCTCATGGGAACTTGGGGAACGGTATGCCACATCAATTATAAACGATCTAAATCGCTGGGCTGTCGCCTGGATCGATTGGAATCTTATCCTAGATGAGCGTGGCGGGCCCAACCATGTAGGCAATTACTGTAGCGCCCCTATTATTGTTGATACTCACTCTCAGGAAATCCTATATCAAAGCTCTTACTATTACCTTGGCCATTTTTCAAAATTCATAAAACGCGGAGACAAGATTATTGGTTCTGAATGTAAAACAGATGATCTGCTGACCCTGGCCGCAATCAAAACATCAGGGATGGTAACCACGGTTATAATGAACAAAAAAAATGTATCAGCAGAATTTAAATATCAAAATGGTGATACGATTATCCCTCTATCCATACCCAAGCGATGCATTATAACAGTGGTTGATGGTTCCGTTCATTAATATCTAAAACATAGTATAATAAATCATGGTTCGATCACTATATAAAATCACTAATGTAAATCAAATGGATCCATTCCTTATGACCATTACCAGCGGTGATGATCATTGGATGTATCTTTCCAGCACCGGCTGTCTTACTGCAGGAAGAAAAAAAGCAGAGCATGCGCTGTTTCCTTATGTCACCGATGACCTTCTGCACCGCAATGATCATTTTACTGGACCCGTCACCGTGATACGCATTAAGAAAGATAAAAAAACCAAGGTATGGCGTCCATTTTCCCGCTATGAAGAATCCTATGAAATAGAACAAAGTCTCCATAAAAATAGTTTGGGAAATATTGTAATCTTTGAAGAAATAAATCATTCCCTTGGTTTAACCTTTTTTTATGAGTGGCAGTCCAGTGCCAAGTATGGATTTATCAGAAAATCACGACTTGTCAACCATCATTCAAACACACTTAACATCGAATTGGTTGACGGCTTAAGAAACATAATGCCAGCCGGTGTGGAATTGCGTACCCAGCAGGAAATGGGTAATCTGGCGAATGCCTACAAAGTTTCTGAATACAGTCCTGATTTCAATTGTGCTTTTTTTTTCATGAATGCCCTGCTCATGGACCGCCCTGAGCCAGGGGAATCACTGTATAGTAACCTGGTGTGGTCCTATTATAATGGTAAAAAAATAATTTCTGTAAGTGAAGAAGATATTGATCAATTTGCTGACAGTGGGACATTAAACGGAGCACATCTTATTAAAGGCAAGCCGGGCTGTTTTTTAACCAAAATTGAAGAAAATCTGGAACCTGAAGATGAAATGTATTGGTATACGGTCGCCGATGTTAATAAAACACAATCGGAAATAACTCATATTATCTCTGACCTTAAGGATATATCAAAAATTGAATTGAAACTGGAAGAAAGTATAGGGGAAAATCATCTGCTTCTTGAGTGTGCTATAGGAGCTGCTGATGGGTTTCAATGCACAAATAAAACCATTAATGATTTACACCATACTGCCAACACCACCTTTAATGTTTTACGCGGTGGGGTATATTTAAACAATTATAATATGTGCATAGAAGATTTTCTCAAGTTTCTGAGCATAAGGAATACAGAAATATTTGAAAATTACAGCAAAATAATTAAAACATTGTCAGAAGAAATTGGGTTGCGGGAGTTTATTGATTTCGGGGATCAGACGAAAGATCCGTCCCTGAGAAGGCTTTGCAGAGAATACTTACCACTTTCTCTGGGTAGAAGGCATGGCGATCCCAGCCGTCCCTGGAACCGTTTTGAAATACGAACACGGGATGAACATGGTAATCAGCTTTTCTATTATGAAGGGAACTGGCGGGATATTTTCCAGAACTGGGAAGCCTTAGGGTACAGCTATCCCCTGACCTGGGAATCTTTGGCTGCCAAATTTCTAAATGCAACCACCGTAGACGGCTATAACCCTTACCGCATTACCAGCGACGGTATTGATTGGGAAATCAGTGATCCTGAGGATCCATGGAGTTTTATAGGCTACTGGAATGACCATCAAATCATATATCTGTTAAAATTACTAGAGCATCTTCACAACCATGACCCATCCAAGATAGAGCGCTTATTTCAGGATTCGATTTTCAGTTATGCCAATATACCCTACCGAATAAAAAGCTTTGATGATATAGCGGCAAACCCCAAGAAGACCATTGATTTTAACTTTGAGGAGAATGCGGCTATTGATGAGATAATTGCAAAGCTGGGCTTTGATGGCAAACTTGTGCTGAATAAGGATGAGACTGTGTATCATGTTAATCTTGGTGAAAAAATTCTGGTACTTATCCTGGCCAAAATATGCAACCTGATCCCCGGTGGCGGTATATGGCTGAATACCCAGCGACCGGAATGGAATGATGCAAATAATGCGTTGGTTGGCTATGGAGCCTCTATGGTAACAGTGTATTACATGAAACGATTTCTTTCTTTTTTTAATTCTGTTCTGCAGGAAATAAATCTTGAAAACATTGCTGTTTCAACAGAAATAATAACTTGGATCCATTCCGTAAAAAAAATTATTTCTAACTGGCAGGATAAGGGCAATACTCACATCAGCAGCAATCATGAACGAATGGAATATATTTCCCAGTTGGGCACTGCATTTTCAGAATACCGAACTAAAGTTTATGAAAAAGGATTTAGTGGAAAAAAAAAGCTGGCCATAGAAACTATCCGTGGTTTTGTATATACATTGATCAAAGAACTGGATAACACTATCCAGCTGAACGAGGATAGTAATGGATTTTATCATGCCTATAATACTATTAACCTAGACCTAAAAAGTAAATCAGCAGATGTTAAACATTTGCCCACCATGCTTGAAGGACAGGTTGCCGTATTAAGTTCAGGGCAACTAGATGTCGATAATGTTATTACACTATTAGAATCTCTTTTTGATAGCAAGCTGTATCGGGAAGACCAGCATAGTTTTATCCTATACCCCGTAAAAGACACCACTCCATTCTTGCAGAAAAATATCATCCAGCCCCAAAGTATTTCCAAAAGCAGTCTGCTGACCACCCTGCTCCAGAAAAAGGATTTTACCATTATCGAGAAAGACGCAGATGCTCAGATCCGTTTTCGGCCTTACTTCAGGAATGCTTTCGACCTTCAAGCAGCATTAGATCAATTGAAAAATAACGAAGATTATAGAAATCTGGTTGAACAGGAGCAGGAACTGGTGCTGGAGATTTTTGAGGAAGTTTTCGACCACCGTAACTACACAGGGAGGTCGGGGATGATGTTCTCCTACGAGGGCATTGGTTCCATTTACTGGCATATGGTGTCCAAGCTCCTGCTGGCAGTACAGGAAAACTATTTTCGAGCCATACGAATGAACGAACCTTTAGAAAAAGTAAAAAAATTAGGTCATCTTTATTATGATATACGCAGCGGTCTTAGCGCAGAAAAAACACCAGAAGAATATGGAGCGTTTCCGTATGATCCGTATTCTCATACTCCCGTCCATTCAGGCGCTCAGCAACCGGGCATGACCGGACAGGTAAAAGAAGAAGTACTAACTCGATTTGGTGAGTTGGGGTGTTTAGTAGATCAAGGTATACTAAAATTTGAACCATCCCTTCTTAAACAAAACGAATTCCTTTTTGATAAAAGAACATTCGAATACTATGATGTTTTACAACAGAAACATCAATTGGTTCTCCAAAAGAATCAATTGGCGTATACGTTTTGCCAGATACCCGTTATCTACACCTTATCTAAAAAAGATAGAGGCATATCATTACTTCACAATGATGGTTCAAATATTGAATTAGAAGGGAATCAACTAGATAAAAAACAGAGCGATCATATTTTTAATCGGGATAATATAGTTACACAAATCAACGTCTCTATAACCGCCAAGACACTATTTGATTGAATATGATAAGGAAAGAAACAACATTTTTGAAAACAATAATCTATAAAATTATTGTAGTTTTAGGAATCCTGAATGGTCAGGACCTACTTAGACTTGATGATGGAAAAATCCAAAACTACGAAGGTCAGATTCTAAATCTTAAAGGCTGTAATCTAGGTAATTGGCTCCAATTGGAAATGTGGATGTTTAGCTATGCTGATAAAGGATATGCTGACCAATATGAATTTATTAAGACATTAGAAGATCGCTTTGGGATACAAGATGCTGAAGATCTAATGGATATATATCGTTATAACTGGATCAAAAATAGCGATTTCGATATCATAAAATCATTTGGGATGAATACAGTCCGACTGCCATTTGACTACAAATTATTAATGGGGTCTGATAGTGAGCCATTCTCCCTAAAGAAAGATGCCTGGGAATGGTTAGACCATACAATTAAAATGGCTAAAGAAAGAGATTTATATGTGATCTTGGATATGCATGGTGCGCCTGGAAGGCAAAGTGGAATGGATCATAGCGGCAGAGTGGGATACAATAAACTATGGTCTAATAAGGCGTACCAAAAACAAACAGTATGGTTGTGGAATCAGATCTCCAAACGTTACAAAGATGAACCTACGGTTGCAGCTTACGATTTGTTAAATGAGCCGTGGGGCAGCAATGAAAAGAACCTTAAAAAAGTGGTTCTTGAATGCTACAAGGCAATAAGAGCAAATAATGATGATCATATTGTGATTTTTCCAGGCCATACAAGCGGAATTGATTTTTATCAAAATATTCGATCTGTTAATCTTGATAATGTTATCTATACAATGCACTTTTATCCTGGATTTTTTGGATGGGGATCTCCAGAACCATATATACATGCCCAATTCATCAAGGAAGAACTTCCCATATGGAAGAAAAAAATGGAATCATTTAACAGTCCACTATTAATTGGCGAGTTCAATGTTGTTCTTAAACAAGCTGGTGGAGGTGAAATGATGCGCCGCTATTATGACTACTATGAATCTTTGAATTGGCCTGCTACCATGTGGTCCTACAAGGTATTAAACGAAAAGGGAGGAATCGGAGATGGCTCCTGGGGAATGGTTACAAATGAAAATACCTTAATAAATATAAATATTTCTAATGCCAGTAAAAGTGATATCCAAAACTGGTTTGAATCATTTGGCACAATGAAATATTCAATTGACGAAGATCTCAGGTATTGGTTAACAACTAGCGATCGAACAGCTCCGCTAGCGTCTTTACCAGCTAAACCACCTGCATTGTTGAAACCTCCTGGCGAAGATCCTTTACCTTCTCCATGGGCAGTGAAAGATATCGGTCGTTCATTAAAAGGTGGACAAGTAATTGAATCAAATGATTGGACATTTTATGGGGGTGGTAATGATATATGGAATACAAATGATCAGTTTAGATTTGCTTACCAGAAAATTACAGGTGATTTCAGTTTTTCCGTCAAGGTATACTCTTTGCAAAATACACATCCCTATGCGAAAGCTGGAATAATGGTCCGGAAAAACTTAAATAAAAATTCCGCTCATGGAATAATCAATGTGTTTCCAGGAGGAAATTCTGAGTTTGGTTACAGAGAGAGAACCGGTCAAATGATGAAAGCAAAATCAGGGCCAAGTCTCAATTGGTCTAATGCAAATCTTAAGGTAGAAAAAACAGATAAATCATTATTTTTTTCCATCA
>CAJWLO010000049.1 GCA_913043235.1 uncultured Fidelibacterota bacterium | reverse complement strand
TATTTAGGTCATCCTGAATTTGAAGGATTTGAAGTTATTCTTTGATTCAAGCCCCGTTTACCTGGGGTTTTTTGTTTGTGTGGGAATATGACTGTGGATTTAATAATAATCTTCATTATTACAAACAACCACTTGAATCCTGCTCTTCATGGTGAAATATTCCAAAACAACTAGGGTAGGGGGGACAGAGTTTATTTCTGCGAATATCAAAACTATCCCAAAAACATTCAAAACAAAGATCACCATTTTCTGAATGATTTAAATTGCATATGCTTTGAGGTACTTGACCTGTCAACTGATTATCATTCAGCAGTAAATTATTGAGCTGTATACAATTTTCAATCTCAGGAGGTATTGCTCCAGAGAATTGATTCGCGCTTAAATCAAGATGCCTCAAATAAACTAAATCCCCAATCTGAAACGGAATAGTTCCATTGAATTGATTGTGTGAAAGATCTAGCTTTCCAGTCATGTGGCTCAGATATCTTATTTGGTAGGGGATTGTACCGTTGAGCTCATTACTGCCCAAAATCAGATCTGTAATACTTTCCAGATTCAGGACTTCCGATGGGATTGATCCTATAAGCTTATTGTAGCTTAGATCTAGTTCATAAAGCTTATTGAGATTTCCTAAATCAGAAGGAATTTTACCAGACAACTCATTCCCATTTAAATAAAGGTAATTGAGTTTTTGGAGGTTTCCAACCACAATTGGGATTTCCCCTGTTAGCTGGTTATCTTTTAAGCTTAGAAAACTTAGATCAGTCAGGTTTCCAATTTCTGGTGGGATTATTCCGGAAAATTGATTTTTCCCAAGATCCAAATGTCTCAGGTTGGTTAGATCCCCTATTTCTTCAGGAATAGCACCAGTAATATTGAGGTTATAGAGTTCTAGTTTCAAAGTGCTTTCAACAGGATAGTTGACTCCCCAGAGATTTACACTGGCACCAGAGCCATTATCCTCTTCACAGCTCATACAAGTGATGGAGAAAACGATTAATAAAAGATTCTGTTTTTTCATTATTCTAGAGTCATCTGATTATTTGTTTTAAAATAATTAACACCTGCGAACTGAAATTTTACTAAAAAAAGGAAAATAAAAAAATTGAGTCCCTGTCACTCGGGGTTTTTTATTTCTGGGGCGATGGGTAGATAATATAAGCCTACACACATAGTAATGCTATTTTTTGTAATTTGAAATATGAGTGATAAAATAAAATTAGACTTTCAAGTAAATCAGAATATTTATTATAGAGCTGGAATCTTTTTTATCCTTATTGCTTTATTAATAAACTTATTAACAAGGTTTGAGATTATTCCATTAGATTGGAAAGAGTTACGGTTCTTCCCAATTTCTGTTGGCATACCATTTTATTTTTATGGGATTTATTCTCATTATAAGGACACAAGAGATTTATCTTTTCTAAAACAATCAATTGTAGTGTTATTGATAGGATTTACAGTTTTAGGAATAGTTTATATAACAAAATAAATACCCTTTCTACAACATCAATCCCCACATTCGTGGGGTTTTTTGTTTATGTGAGGATGGGTAGATTTGGTCTCACTATGAAAAGTCCTACCATTATTAATCTTTAATGCCTTGTTGATAGAGTTAGAGAATGGATTGTCTCAATAATAGTTTACTGAAATGTGCACGGTTATGATGTCTTATGGGGAGCTCCATGAAGATGAAAACCTTTTCCAAATTCACGAAAAAATATAGATGGGTATGTTAATCCTGAGGAATTAACTGAGATGATGCGCACCTTTTTGGGAAAACACGATATTGTTAGGACAGAGGGAATTGCACAGACAGATACAAAAGAAGACTTTGATACTAAAATAATATTGTCAGGACCTTTAATTGTAGAATTTTTTGGTGCAACTACTAGTCGCTGGTTATATCGTTATAAGCATATATGAATATATCAGGACTGATACATCTCTTTCTCGTTTATATTGTTTGGGGCAGCACTTATTTAGCCATCCGGGTCGCGGTTCAGGATGGGTCTGGGTTTCCGCCTATGATAATGTCCGCCACGCGCGTGTTCGCTGGATGTTTGATTTTATTTGGATTAGTTAAATTTCTCAAAAGGAAGCCAATTGTAGTTGCACAAAAGGAATTAATTATTTTAGCCATTTCTGGATTGGCCCTATGGTGGGGAGGTAGCGGGTTAGTAGCCATTGCCGAAACAACAGTGGCTTCGGGCTATTCAGCTCTAATATTATCCTGTACGCCAATATGGGCAGCCATTATCGAGGCATTAATTGACCGGAAAAAACCCGCTTTCCTTCTGGTGATATCTTTGCTTATAGGATTAACCGGAATTGCTGTACTGAATTGGCCCAGCATTTCTTCTGGTGCCATCGGGGATTTAAAAGGCGCTTTTTTATTAATGTTTGCAGGCCTTAGCTGGGGCGCTGGATCGATTTACCAAAAACGCCAATCGACAATTTCTATTCCAGAGGTAAGTTCTGCATATCAGCAGTTATTTGGTGGTATTGGCCTTCTAATTACTTCATGGATTTTAAGAGAACCGGACATAAATCCAACTTCCGGTGCATTGTGGGCTTGGGGATATCTCATTATTTTTGGTTCTGTTATTGCCTTTACTTCTTTTGTAAAAGCATTAAAATTATTACCCCCCAATATTGTATTTACCTACGCATATGTAAATCCCGTAATTGCAGTGATCCTAGGTTATATTATTTTGGATGAACCGATAACCCGATGGACATTTGGCGGTGCAACACTTGTAATTATAGGTGTATTGGGTGTTTTTAAGGATCAAAAAAATTGATTCTCTGGTTTTATTTATATAACTACTAATCCAAATTTGACTTCATTTTTGTGAAATTATTTGCTAATACTATTTCACAACATCAAGTCTCGGTCATCCGGGGTTTTTTGTTTTTGGGAGAATGGGTAGATTATAAATAAGCTAAAAAGAAAGTTTAAAATGCCTATAAAAATAAAATCACCTACAACCATTGAGTCAGTTGGCAATAAACCTAAAACCATTAATGAATTCATTGGTTTAGTAAATTCTAAAACATCTAGTGTAAGTATTGCCCATATGCAGTCACCCGGTGGTTGGATTGAGCCAGGACAAAGACCAGATTTTGATGAATATACAATTATACTTGAAGGTACATTGAAAGTGGAAACTGAGGATGATATCTTATATATCAACAGTGGAGAAGCAATTATTACCTACGCTGGTGAATGGGTAAAATACAGTACGCCAGATAAGAATGGCGCTAAATATATTGCAGTTTGTATCCCAGCTTTTACTCCTGAAACTGTAAATAGAGATAATAATTGATTTGGATAATAATTGTATGTTGAAACAAATAATTTCAAACCGTTTAAAATCAAAAAAGGAATTCAATAAATGGAAATATATCCATCAATCAATGTTTTCGGTAAAAAATTAAAATCATGTTGTGATAACCCCAAAACAGGCTTTTTCCGGAACGGACTATGTGATACATGCTCAGACGATTTTGGGGTACATACAGTTTGTATTTTAGCTACTGAGGAGTTTTTAATATTTAGCAAATTAGCGGGGAATGACTTATCCACACCCCAGCCCGAGTTTGATTTTCCCGGTTTAAAACCAGGCGATCGCTGGTGCCTTTGCGCTGCACGTTGGAATGAAGCTTATGAAGGGGGTATGGCTCCACCGGTATTCCTAGAATCCACACATGAAGGAACACTAAAATTAGTTGAGATTAATGTTCTAAAACAATTTGTCCTAAATTAAACCTTTGGAAAATATAATGAATATTGGATGAGATATTCATAGTAGTAATACTCATTATTCGTGAGGTTTTTTGTTTGTAGGATGATGGGTAGATTTGGGAATGAGAGATAAATTGATTATCCAAGATAACAGAGGAGGTAATGTTAGTGTTGATGCAAAAACATTTTTAAAACACATCAAGGAGTTCCATCATTCAGGGGTAAGTATGCATGAAGAGAGAGGTCACTACTTTACAGTTGATGATAATTTCAGAAAAATGTTAGATAAAAAAATCAATGATAATGATTAACCCAATCACATTACTACTATTTATTGGGTTGGCTTGCGGGAAGTCACAAAATTTGTCAGTAGATGAATTGATAAAACATTTGGATTTAGCGCCACATCCTGCAGGTGGATTATTTTTTAGGCAAACTTATAAATCTGATGGGGTCATTCCACAAAGTGTATTACCAAACGTTTACCGTGGAGATAGAAATTATAATACGCTCATTTATTCATTATTACCTGAAGGGGAAAAACTAAAATTCCATAAACTCCATTCTGATGAAACACTTCATTTTTATATGGGTGGTCCAATGAAAATCATTCAAATTTCTCCCCAAGGAGAAGTTGAACAAATTATTTTAGGACAAGAGATTTTTAAAGGACATCAATTACAACATATTATTCCGGCTGAATATTGGTTTGGAATATATAGTTTAAAAGGTAGTAAATATTCACTATATGGTGCTTCTGTTTCCCCGGGGTTTGAATATGATGATTTTATTGATGGTGATAAAGAACAACTGTTAAAACAGTTTCCTAATGCAAAAAACATTATCAACTTTATTATGGATTAAAGAAAGAGAGAAGGCAAATGAATACTCTGGCTCACATCCCCTCACATTCGTGGGGTTTTTTGTTTCTGGGAGGAGGATGGGTAGATTATATTCATAGATTAAGATAGAAGCGGTGCAGTATCAACAAACTAAAAAGATGGTATTATTGAAATAAGGATTTAAATGAAAAGATTATTTTTCATACTAGGAATAATTAGTGTGTTAATTGCGGAGCCATGGCATAGCGATATTACCCACCGACCAAGGACTTTACTTGTGAATAATGAGGTTGAAGTAACACAAAACAGGCTTTCACAAGCACCTTTCAACTTCTTATGGTATAATAATTATGGTACCTACTCGAGCATTTATACCTATGCAAGAAAATCGGTAGAAGTTTCGGAAAATACTATATCTAATCCTAGGACGTATATGGATGAAAGGTCTAGAGTGGCAAAGAATGCTGCCTTTGTCTATTTGATGAATAGGGATGCGTCTGGCACCACTGTCTTGGATTCAACTATTGATAATAATAATCCATGGAGGCGAGATGAATATTTGGTGCAGGCTGTGGATTACCTGGAAAATTTGGATCCTACAGTAAACGGACCAGATGGATTACTGGATCTCCAAGAAGAACTTCCATTGGTAAATAACTGGCAGTACCGAGATCGTGAATTGATCTATTATTGCCAAGCCTACGATATGTTACTAGGTGCTGGAATGGGTCAGAACACTATCATTGAGCATCAACTTGCAGAATTTGCAAATAACTTTATTACTCGCTATAGCGCGTCTGTATATGTTCATAAATATGCCCTGCAGCGTAATAACCACAAAATTATGCTTGGTTCAGCATTAGGTGTTGCAGCAGTAACGTTGAATCATTACGATGATGCTAGTACTTGGGCCAATGCAGCGATGATTTTGATCAACTGGGTATTATTTGCTGATCCTGCAGAAGGTTTTGATGGTATAAACCTTGTTGATAATGATGGTGGTTTCGCAGAAGGGACTGATTATACAAAATATACTTGGAATACATTGATTCCATTTATTATGAGCATGAAAAACTTCAATGGTGACTGGACCGAGATCTACCAAACAAATATCTACCCGGGGAATGAATATGGATCTGCAAATAGTCTGGCCCTGCAAAGCCCCTATTATGATCCGCGGTATACTAATATCTATGATTTCCTATCTAGTATTATAATGCCTGATGGCAGAATGCCAGCTATCGAGGATGCATCATTAACTGTGTATATACCGGAAATGGCGATTCTAGGCAGTACTTACGCTTGGAATATTACCAATCCTGATACAAATACTGATATGCCCAATGAGAGATTGTTGAATGCAAAACTTGGGGAATTACGGCCGGATTACATTGCTGCAGGTAATGCGCCTGGACATATGGATGTACCTCCCATTAGTTCTGGGATGGTTGTAAAACAAGACGCCGGTAGCGCTGTATTCCGCACACAATTAAGCACTGGAGATGTAGGTCTATACATGCATTTGAATGCCAAAAATGGTCTTACAAGAAGAGCTTCAGCTGCTCATGACCAGGCTGATGTAAACCATTTTACAATTGGGGTTTTGGGTGAGCTTATGGTTTTTGACGCAGGCTATCCTGGATATGATAACAGATATCATGCAAATAAGGCTGAACACCATAACACTATTTTAGTAAATGGTTATGGGGCACATCCACCATCAGGGCCGACCTACAACTTAAATATTACAAGTACACCCCCTTTTTTTAATTTTACATACAGCGTTGGTGAAGCCAGCCCAGTGGATGGAATTTTTGAGAATGAGTATTATGGTACCCTCTACGATTTTGTGCAAATTTATTCTCATTATGGCCAGGCTTATGTTCAGCGAACAGACCTAGAGGAAATGGAGGGTCAGGAAGTTTGGGAATATGATCAGACTGATAGCACAATTATAGAGTTAGAGCGTGCCGTATTATTAGTAAAAGGAAGTGGTGAAGATTATATCTTAATGATGGACCAAATCTCCAGTACGTCATATAATGAATACAAATGGTTAATGCATACCAATACTGGAAGTAATACGGGCGGCAGTTTTACCGAAAATGAGAATGGCGGTATAATCACCCGTGGTGAAGTGCAGTTACAAGTCTATATAGCTAGTAACGGTGGCGAAACTATTGCCACTGAGACAGGACACCATTTTACCGGGCAAGGCTTGGATAATCAACATGATCATACACTGCTCACAGCGACTAAATTTGGGACAGATTCTTATTTTTTAACTATTCTTAGACCCCTATATGATAATATGGAATCGCCACCAGATTATGAAACAATTACAGATTTACCCGCTGGTGTAACCGGGATTATTGCCTATCCAGCGTTATCCAATCAAACAAACCACGATATCATCTTAGCACAAAGTGGCAATAATAACATCAGTTTCACTTACCAAGATGCGCATTTTATTGAAACTTCTGCAAACTTCATTGTAATCAATATTACAGATGGTAATGATAATGAAGCATTTACCATAAATGGGATACACGGCATGGGACCAGGAGGCAACCATGGTTATACAGTCACTATTGATGATCAGATATATAATATAATCTATGATCCAGAAGCTGAAATGGATGTTGATATTGTGGTAAATGAATTTTTGGTTGGTAGCGACAATTGTTGTGCGGATTCGAGCGGTGAGTTTGAAGACTTTATTGAGCTTTATAATATGTCCCTTGAGGCAATCAATATTGGCGGATGGTTTTTGACTGATAACCTAGATGAACCATTAAAATGGCGGGTTCCAGACTCGAATGAATTAATGACGACCATCGCACCAGGCGGTTTTATCACTATTTTTGCTGATGATGATACAGATCAGGGTATTTTACACGCAAATTTTCAATTGTCTAGTAGTGAAGGAGATATTGGCCTTTTTGCTCATAATGGAGCTTTGGTTTTCACTATTCATTTTGAAACACAAGGTCAAGATTCAAGTTATGGTCAGTTTCCAGATGGCTCAGGCAATTGGCAGCATATGACCCCCACACCGGGAGGCCCTAACACAGCAGAACTTTCCATTATAGATAAAGGACAATTACCGGTTGCTTTTTCCCTACAACAGAACCATCCCAATCCATTTAATCCAACCACTACCCTTCGCTATGACTTGCCAGAAGATGCACAGGTCAACATCACCATCTACGATATGATTGGTAGACAAATTAACACACTGGTAAACAGCCAACAGAATGCTGGCTTTAAATCAGTACGCTGGAACGCTACCAATGATAATGGCTCCCAAGTATCAACAGGGCTATACCTGTATACGATACAGGCATGTGGGTTCAGGCAAACTAAAAAGATGGTACTGTTAAAATAATTTTACCCTTTCTGCAACACCAAGCCCCAGTCAACTCGAGGTTTTTTTGTTTATAATTCAAAATACTATGTGATATATACTTAATTGTTCTAGTTTTAGAGTTTTTAACAAAAAACATCTGTATTATAGCATAAAGAAAGGCAAATGCATGATAGAATTTTATTCATCATTTAATTTCAATTCCATGCAATGGATTCAAGTCGCATTTTGTGCAATTGGTATTGGAATGGCTAAAACTGGATTAGGTGGCATTGGTTTATTGGTTGTACCAATAATGGCAAGTTTATTCGGTGTGAAATCGTCAACAGGTGTTTTATTAATTTTATTAATAATTGCTGATTTTTTTGGAGTTGGTTTTTATCATCGTCACGCTAACCTAAATATTTTGATAAAACTTATTCCTAGTACTGCGATAGGAATCATAATTGGAGTGGTGATTGGTGAATGGATAAATGAGGAACAATTTGGTATTATATTTATAGGAATAATTTTTATAGGTATTAGTTTAACATTTCTTCCATTTGATCAAAAAAATGATTCAAATAATCGCAATATAATTTATACAACTATTATAGGCTTCTTAGGTGGGCTTGCGACCATGATAGGCAATGCTGCGGGCCCAATTCTAACTATCTATCTTTTATATATGGGTTATGAAAAAAACAAGTTCATAGGCACTGCTGCATGGTTTTTTTTAGTGGTCAACTTGATAAAATTACCCTTTCATATAATTGTATGGGAAACTATAAATATATCTGCGGTTTTATTTGATATGTCTTTATCCCCTTTGATTCTAATTGGTGCATATTTGGGTGTTTATTTAGTAAAAATGATTCCAGAGAAACCTTACAAAATAATATTAATTATATCAGTTCTAATTTCTACAGTGCAACTTATTGACCTATACTAAATAACCTCCATTTCTCAGGAGACTTCAAGCAAACGTATAGGATAGTAATCTTAAATTAATTTTACCCTTTTCATAACATTAAACCCTGGTTACTCAGGGTTTTTTGTTTGTGGGAGGATGGGTAGATTTATCAAAAGATATTAATATGATTGCTTATTTATCAGGACCAATTGAAAATGCCCATAATGATGGAGCAGATTGGAGAAATGAAATTACTGAATGGTTACAAACTAAACTTAATCATAAGGTATTTAACCCTGTCATCGAAAATAAAAGTATTATTGAACATCATAACGCCAGTGATTTCAGACTGATGAAAAAAACTAATCCTAGTGAATATAAAAAAATAATTAGAAAAATAATTAAAGTTGATTTAGAAGCTGTAGTTGATAAGTCGGATTATTTAATTGTAAAATGGGATGAGTCAGTTTTTAGAGGCGGTGGAACTCACGGAGAAGTTACAATCGCTTACTGGCTTGGAAAGCCTGTATTCCTTGTAAACAAGTTGCCTATAAATGATATAAGTTCTTGGATATTTTCTTGTTCAGAGCATATTTTCGATAATTTTGAAGATTTAAAGAAAAAACTGGAGGAACTATACTGCTGATTCAAATAGTTCCTACGTTCGTTGGGTTTTTGTTTATGTGAGGCTGTATAGATAAGCCTCCATTTTGTAATGCTACTTTTTTGATATTTATCTTGGCAAAACGTAATATTGATTATATGAATAGATTTCAAATTATATTATTAGTTATGCCACTTTTGTATTGGGCTGGATGTGGAGATAACAAAAATGAAAAGAATGAAGATAATCCCGTTATTTCTGGTCGTACAATATACATTGTAGGTAAGGATGACGATGGAGCCTGCTACTGGGTAAATGGATCCAGAGTCGAACTTCCCGATGGAGCTTGGGCAACAGATATAGTTGTTGTTGACGGTACGGTATATACTTCTGGACAAGGGGAAATATATGAAGCCTGCTATTGGATTAATCAAGAGATATATGAACTTCCAGGCAATGGAGGAGAGGCTGAAGCAATTGCAGTTCATGGAAATGATATTTATGTTGCCGGTTGGTTTAATAATGGATCCTGTTATTGGAAAAATGGGGAACGGATCAATCTGACTACCAATGGAGAATCACAGGCATTTGCAATTGGGGTTCGTAACAATGGATCTGTATACATTGGCGGTTATTTTATGAATAATCACCATTACATTATCCCTTGTTTTTGGAAAGATGGAAATAACCGGACTAGCCTTCCGGTTCCCCAAGGTGGTGATGGCGAAGTCAATGATATTGCGATAATGGATGGCACTATGAGATATTACGCAGGCTATACACTTCGTCCGGATAATTTTGCAGGGTATGTACCAAAAGCTGCGTATTGGCGCCATACCACCAGGACTGACCTACCCCTGGGTGGTTCAAGTATGAATATTTATGGAGCAAAGGGATGGGGAATTGCTTTAGATGGAAATGATGTTTATGTAGCGGGTTCTACGGACTGGTATGAATTTACAGGCCAAGAAGAGACAACGGGTGGAACATTTCCGCAATACTGGAAAAACAATAACATACATGACTTGGAAGGAGGCCCCATGACTGATTTTGGAACGGGTGAAGCTTATGATATTCGGGTAGCCGGTGGGAATGTTATTGCCGTAGGCATTGCGACCCGGGACTCGAATTATGATTACAGCGGTGTGAGTGCCTGTTACTGGCTCAATGGTGAGTTACATTATCTTGTTGACCAGTACGATGTTCCTGAAGGACTGGAAAACTGGTATGAGAGTGAAGCAAAAGGTATTTTTATCGTTGAAAATTAACCGGTAATGATCGGTAGACCTGACTGTGATTAGACATATTTCACTTTTGCTTGTTTTTGGGTTTTTATTTTGGAGCTGTGAAGATGAAACAGACAATCCAAGCACTAATGCAGCAGGTAATCATAATATATTAAACTGCGGACTGGATACACTATTTTCAAAGGAAGTTGGTGGCCCTGGAAATACGGGGTATGATTTGATCCGTCTGGATAATGACTGCAGTTATGTGCTTGCAGGGAAAAGGACTAAAAGGCCTTGGCTGTTGAAAGTGGACGAATCAGGGAATGAGGTATGGAGCAGAGTATTCGATGAGATTCCCCAGCCACAGGGCGACTTTGGAGAAGGCTATCAGTTTGCTACTGCTGTTAACGAGACGTCAGATGGCGGTTTTATCCTTTGTTCTTCAGTGTATCCCACACATCCCAGCTACGGAACAGGCTATGTGATAAAAGCTGATTCTGCCGGACATACAGAATGGTTAACAGAACTGGATTATTCCAGACCTCACCATGGCCAGGATATTATTCAGACACTGGAAGGTGATTATTTACTAGTGGGGTGGTGGTACGTCAATGGAGCAGTGTCGAGCCAAAAATCCGCCTTCATGGCCCGGATCGGTGAAGGGGGGAGTATTAAATGGACACAACGTTTCGGTGGGGACTGTGATGAAGATCAGTTTAATGCTGTGGTGCAGGCCGATGACGGCGGTTTTATTGCAGTAGGTGAATTCGAGCATGAAGGTGATGGCTTTAACTGCTCATTTTATGGATATACGGACCTGTGGTTTGTAAAAACAGACAGTGAAGGGAATATGGTCCAGGAAGCAAAGTATGGCGGGGCCTATTGGGAAAGAGCCACGGATATTGTCTCCTTACCTGATGGCAACTATGCAGTTTCGGGCAGGAAGCGGCATACAAAGCAGCACCCTATTAATGCCTGGCTCTTGAAGATGAGTTCTACTGGATCAATACTTTGGGAATGGGATGAGCCTGATTACAGTACTGGGATATCCAGGGGTGATGAGCTACGGGCCCTGTCACTAACAGATGATGGCCAGACCATTATCAGTATGGGTTTTAAATACGCTATGCCGATAGATAATATTGAACCAAAAGTATGGGCGTTCAATGCGAACTCCAGTACACTGTTATGGACCAATAATTATGGCGGTGAAGCCAGCGACAATGAGGGAGCGGGGATCGTGAATACTTTTGACGGTGGCTTTCTCTTTTTAGGTTATAATGATGGTGGTTTGGCTAACATGAGCCATCATTTGCGATTAACCAAAACAGATTCTGAAGGAAACACAGCTCATGAATAATTGTCAAATAAAAAATTCGTTTTCAACAACAATACTAAAATTGTTAATTATCAGTTTTACTTTTGGACAGGAATGCCCACCACTTGATAATATAAACCCTGAAAGCTTATGCATTGCATCTGATGGTACGGATGGTGTAATAATATTTGAAGATTGTTATTCAATAGAAAACACTACTGAGATTAGTTTTGATATATTTGGAGGGACAATGGCAACTGAATGGGCAGGTTGGCAAGTTGGAGATACTATTCCTAGAGAAATTGGATTATTGACCAATCTAACAGATTTACAAATGAGAGGGATATTAAGAACAACAGATTATAGATATGGTAATGTGATTCCTGAAGAAATTTGCCATTTGACAAATTTAGAAGAGTTGGATTTGAGTAATAATGCATTGGGTTGTCATAGATATATTTGGAATACCGGCAATGGCTCGTATCAATTTGATAATTGTAAAGAGACTTGTGAAGAATCAGGAGATTGCCGTGCGGTGATACCATCTCAAATTGGTTATCTAACGAATCTTAAAAAATTATCTTTGGGTGACAACCATCTTTCAGGAGAGATACCATCAACAATTGGTAATCTTGTAAATCTAGAGGCTATAAGTTTAGGTGAAAATGATCTAACTGGAAGTATCCCAACAGAAATAGGTAATTTGATTTCCTTACGAGTTTTGGATCTGCAGATGAATAAGCTCACTGGCTCCATTCCATCAACAATTGGTGATTTATTGAATCTAGGGGACACAGATGGCACTTATTATTTTCTTTCTGGAGGTGACTACTGGCCTGCTTTGAACCTATCTCATAATTTTCTGTCAGGATCAATTCCTCCAGAAATAGGGAATTTGACCGAAATAGAACAGGTCGCTTTATGGCATAACAAACTCTCCGGTTCCATACCACCGGAAATGGGGAATATGGCATCACTTCGAATTTTAGATTTAAGATACAATTCACTCAGCGGATTAATTCCTCCGGAACTAGGTAATTTATCCAATATGAACACTCTGTGGTTAGGGAGCAACAATCTTCGAGGTACTCTTCCTGAGGAACTGTGTAACATAGAACTTTGTGGTAATGACTGCAATAACGCCGGAAATGTGTTTGGCGGCAATGATCTTTGTCCACCCTACCCTGAGTGCTTTGATTCATGGCAGTATCTATATTCACCAACTGGAAATATAATCTATAGTCAGCAATGTAATCCTTACCCGGATTGCCCCAATGGATATATACCTATCGCCAATACACCTCCTATAGATTTTTATTTTTGTCCAGTTTCCAGCTATCATTTTGTAGAAGATACCTATAGGCATTTTCTAGAATATGATGGGCAATGTTTTAATCAAGAAGACCTGAATGTGCTACAAGACATGATTGATATAAATGATAGTTTCAGTGGTCTAGAACCTCTTGAAATAGGATCCCAGCTTTGGCGTGGCCAACATGGTTTTAGAAGGTTGGGAGGATTGAGTTTTCGTGATTACGATAATGTTCTATCAGAATACAATGATCATGATGGAAATGCAGATATTATTTCAATCCCAGAATCAATCGGAAATTTTGATGAATTAACTTGGCTGAATCTATCCAATACTCCAATAGAATCAATCCCAGAGAGTATAGCAAATTTGGATGCTCTCAGGACACTTGTTTGGGATGACGCTAATCTCACTGGATCAATTCCATCAGAACTAGGGAATATGAATAGTATAAAATACATCTCATTGCAGAACAATGACTTAACTGGTTCTATACCACCAGAATTGGGATATCTCAACTTGAGTCATCTATTGCTGAAAAAAAATAAACTCACAGGTGAAATACCATACGAAATATGGTCAATGACGCCTATATCTGAAAGTGGCACACTACAAAATCTTATGTTGATTTTGCGTGATAATGAGCTCTCAGGAATTATTCCTGAAGAAATATGCGAGTTCGATCATAATTGGAACAACTATGATTTAATTGATATTCGAAATAACCACTTCTGTGGTCCATATCCTTCTTGCCTTGCAAATAGAATGGGGCAGCAGGATGATTCCAATTGTTCACAGGCATCAATTATAGAAGATATCATACCAATCACTTATCATCTTTATAGTGCATACCCTAACCCATTTAACCCAATTACAACACTGGATTATGATTTGCCAGAAGATGTATTAGTTAATATCACCATCTATGATATGATGGGACGTGTGGTTAAGACTATAGTAAATAGCCAACAGAATGCAGGTTTTAAATCAGTACGCTGGAACGCTACCGATGATAAAGGCTCACCAGTATCAGCAGGGCTATACCTTTATACGATAGAGGCAGGTCAGTATCGGCAGAGTAAGAAGATGGGATTATTGAAATGATATCAGCCAGGTCACCCTGGGTTTTATATTTGTGGGATGATAGGTAGATTTGGATATAGAGAAGATGATATTATGCCTATCATATTTTAATCATCTAAAAAATGCTATTTGTAAGTAATACACTTTATATAACTGGTTTTTGATAATGAAACTATTGGTCTTGGGTTACGCTGGATGTTTTTGATATTTTAGGCCGCCATATCATGGAATAATGATAAAGCCCGATGAACAGAAAATTTATGGGAATTGGTTTGACAGTCTATTATAATACCAGATTCTTGGGAAGCAAGTTGCTGAATATCTGAAGAATTAATATCTTGAGTTTGATGGATTTAGTATTATACTGTAGCTTCGTATAAGTAATATTATCGGAGTGGATATAATAAAACATTTACCAATTTTTATTTTTTTTGTATATGTATCTGATGTCTTTCCCGATGATGGGAAATATCCCCAAAGTTTCCATTCTAGGAATTATGCAAAAATCAAAATGAAACAAGAGCCATTTTCTACTGGCAGCATTATTGTCAGTACAGGGCATAGTCTTCCAGCTACATACAATTTAAGAGAGTCAGGTTTTTTTGCAACATTGATTGATTCTTCTCTGAATGGATATGGAGCCTATAATAATGATCCGAACCCACTGGCTTTTGTGCCGGGCGAAGGTTATTTTGCTGTGTATAGGCAATTTCAGGGGTTTAATGCAAGCTCAGGCTATATTGGAGCAGCACATTCTCAAAATGGGATTGATTGGGTTACAGTAGGAATATTGAATGAATGTTATCCATCGGAAGATGATTATGGTTATCAATTATGTGAGCCATATCTCCCTACACAAACAGGAATGCCGCAAGGGAGGTATCCCAATGCCGGGTTCACGGCAGATAGTAAGCCCACTGTTATCTGGAATGAGCGGACAAATAATGATTTTGGCGGGGGGAGTAAAGGTGGCTATCCACTCTATACATATAGTTATGGAGACTTTGGAGAATCAGCATCTTGGAATACGCCCATTAATTTAAATAATGGTTGTATGGATACCCCCTGCAATCCGGCAGACCTTTGGGTTGGGAATGCACGTATCATCAATGGTCAAAGTGGACCAAAACTGGTTGCCCTGTACGACAGTTGGGCGGATGATACAAAGGAATTTATGATAACCAGCAGCTTTTATGTGAATGGCCATTTCCAATTAAATGAACCGTATATTTTGTTCGATCAAATGGAAGATGATCCCGAAAACCCAGGAGATGGATTATGGTTCCTTGGGGAGTATCAAACGAGACCGGACTGGAGTATCAATGATGATGGAGTTGGTTATATGGCCATTATGGGTTGGTGGAATGGAGGGCTCTTTGGAACTGAATCTCCTACTGGGCAAACCTTGTACATTAAAAAGACTGTAGATTATGGGGAAAATTGGACTAATAATGGTGGTTTTCATAATACAGGTTGGTATGAATGGTCTGATGAGTTGCAATATAGGCTGATGGATTCTCTTTTAACAGCTTGGTCGGATTCATCACATCCTTTGGTTGAAGAAATTTATCATTATGGAGATACAATTAGTTCTGAATATATTTTGGCTGATAATGGAGATTCCGTAATCGCTTCATATCTGCCAGCGCCTGCCTGGCAACCATTTTATACCTTTGATATTTTAACAGATGAAGATGGGGGGGTTCATGTAGTTTGGCCCTATTTGCTTAATGGTTGTCAAGATTACAATAATGGCTGTGAAGATTTAGATGAAGATAATTTCCCAGACTCGTTGTACGTTTTTCCATATTTACCTGGAAATGGTTTTATGCATATGTATAATCCGAATCCTATAAATGAGAGTTCTAATTGGATTGCTTCATTGCTATCAGATATGTCTGTTACTTACAATGCCGATTTTTATAATAGTCCTATTCCTCATGCCTATTCTAATGAAGAGAATGATTATTTGGGAAGTATGCAATATTTTTATCCTCAATTATCATCTGGTCCCAATAATACAATCTGGTTCGCATCTTCGCAGGTTTCTGAGTTGGATCCACTAACCAATTATCCAACAGATATTGATATTTTTGTAAGAAAATCTACTGATAATGGGATAACATGGTCTGATGAAGAGAATGTAACCGATACTCCAATGGGAGTCATATCAGGTAATGATGCTACTTATTATTTGGAAACTGGGATGCACCTCGCTCAAAAAAGTACTGAAAATGAGATTAGTATTTTCTTTCAGATGCCGGATTTAGAAAATTTGACCAACCCTCCCGGGGATGGATATGAAGACTATTTCCACCATGTCTATGTAGGTATTTATACGAATGATTTTAGTAGTAGTGGAAATGCATCCACAATAGATCATTCTTATATCCCAGAAACATTTATTCTGGAACAGAACCATCCCAACCCATTCAACCCCGTCACCACTCTCCGTTATAACCTACCTGAAGATGCCATGGTCAACATCACCATTTACGATATGAAGGGTAGAGAAGTCAGCACACTGGTCAGCAATCAGCAGAACGCTGGGTTCAAATCAGTTCAATGGAATGCCACTAATAATAAAGGGGCACCAGTATCAGCAGGGCTTTATATGTATACAATGGAAGTTGGGCAATTTCGGCAAACGAAGAAGATGGTATTATTGAAATGATATCAGGCCCAGCCCAGCGAGGTTTTTTATGACCGGTTTGATCCCATCATCTAATGATGATTTTTATTTTAATCAATTGTTCAATACCTATAAAATTTTAACCATTGTGGTTTTTGTTTTGAAGGTAATGATATTTTATTTATGAAGCCGATATTAAAAATTATCATTCTATTCACAGTTTTTATATCGGCTGGTAATAGTGATTGCAATGATGGGGAAGTAGAACTATGGGGTGAGTGTTATTCAATAAATATTACAAATTTGAGTATAATCAACAGCGGACTATCTGGAGAAATTCCTCCTGAGATTGGGACTCTGACAGATCTAGTGGTGATTAAACTAAAATACAATGAGCTCACTGGCCCCATACCTCCCGAGATTGGTAACCTTACAAATTTAGTTAAATTAGAACTGGATTTTAATAATCTGTCTGGGCCCCTTCCTGCCGAACTTTGGACACTTGACGGTCTTACTCAACTAAGATTACAGAAAAATCAATTTACGGGTTCGATACCAACCGAGATCGGGAATCTCACACAACTGACGCATTTATATTTATATGGGAATCAATTTACGGGTTCAATTCCTGCTGAGATCGGAAATTTGACTAATTTAGCAAAATTACACTTAAATAATAATCAATTTACAGGACTGATACCGGAGACGATATGTAATATAAATATGGCATTTTATAATCCTTACAGGTTTGATATTTCCGGTAATCAGCTTATACCTCCTTATCCTGACTGTATTGCTTATTTTGTCGGCTATCAATATTCTGAAGATTGTGAGAGCAATTATTTGTTTGATGGAATTTGCACAGAACAATCTGATTTGGACGTATTGCAGACATTTATTGATAACAGTTCAGAAACTATTAACATGGAAATGGATGATAACATTAACGGTATTATTGAACCCATCGAGTTGGGTACGCAGCACTGGTGGAATGGCAGGCTGACTGAGTTAAACTGCAATTATGACTTGGTTAATGAATTCACTTTAAGTGACCTGGGCTTATCGGGAGAGATTCCTCAAGAGATAGGTACTTTAGACAGCCTTGAATTTTTATGGCTGG
>CAJWLO010000048.1 GCA_913043235.1 uncultured Fidelibacterota bacterium | reverse complement strand
TTTCTCAGCAAATTCGCTACCCTGTCTTCATCAGGCATCGACACGACATAGGTGGGCGACCTCTGAACCATAGTCACTGTCTCCGCCTTGTCGGCTAAAGCAGGCACTAGGGTCATCGCCGTTGCTCCGCTGCCTATAACGACAATCTTCTTATCTTTGTAATCCAAATCCTTTGGCCACAACTGAGGATGAATTATCTGACCAGTGAACACTTCCTCGTTTTGGAAATCCGGCCTAAAAGGTTTTTCATAGTTATAGTAGCCACTACACATCATCAAAAATTTACAGGACAAGCTACTGGTCTTCCCATTTCGGACTATGTCAACGCTCCAGATTTGATCTTCCGACGACCAGTTGGCCGACATCATTTTTGTTCCGTATTGAATGTGCTCTGCTTTGATGGCAGAAGCGGCCTCACACTCTTGTCTGGTATCGAACGTCCTAGGTGGGTCTTCATACATTGTTTTACATTCAAAAACCGTGACAGCACATATTATAGCAAACATTTTAAACATTATAATTTTAATGATTTTTCCTATCCAAATTCTTTTGGTCCAGGGAATGTATCGACAGGAATAACTATAACCAATATCAGTAACTCAGATTCTATAATGACAGTTGACCTACAATTGAAAAATAAAAATGGATATGCAATTTATTACGATACGAATGGCATGAGTGGTTGGTATATTCCCAGTTCTGGTCAAAATAATTGGGCTGCGGTTCTATTTACGGCAGATTATCCTGGGTATTTGTCAGAAATCGATATAGGTGTTATGGACTATAATTCCGATTGGATAATAAAAATTTATAATTCGTTTGATGGTGTTATGCCTGGTATGTTGCTACAAGAATTAAGTGGATTTACCGAAAATAGGGGATGGGTAAGTGTTGAAGTCGATTCCATAAATTTAACAGCTGATCAAGAATTCTTTATAGTCGTTGATTATGGAACGAATTCTAAATCAATATGTGTGGAGAATCTAAATGAAGGGATGTCCTATCATAGTAGTGATGGATTGAATTTTTACCAAAGCAACAATGAATTTAATATAAGGGCTAAAGTAAAATCCGATAATTATGTTTCAACTCATAATCAAGATAAAGTTCTCCCAGTTTCCATTTTACTTCCTAATTATCCAAACCCATTTAATCCTTCCACAACTATCAGTTATATCCTACCTTTATATTCTCATGTTAAACTTAATATATTCGATATTAACGGTCGTAATATCAGCACTTTAATTAATATAAATAAACCTGCTGGTAAACATAAAATAAAATGGGATTCCCGCGACAATCAAGGGAAATTAGTACCAAATGGTGTTTATTTTTACACCATGACGACGAACAAAAATACCCAGACAAATAAAATGATTTTTATAAAATAAAACTTATTATTCGTCTTCGATGTTGATAGAAATACCCAAATGGGATTCAATCAATTGCGAGATTTCCATTTCAGCTGACATAATAATACCGTCAGCCTTAATCAGATGACTAATTCTGGGACCAATTTCTGTGATTTGGCCATCATCCAGAATGTTTTTAATTCTATTCAAGACAGCAATAATATACCGTGTCCGAGATGTTCCCTTTTTCTGGTTTAACACTTTATATGCATCATTGATATAATTTCCTGCTCTTTCTTCAGAAAAATCAGGAAACAACTCAGAAATAGCTTTGAGCCAAGATTCTCTTTCTTCGTACCCTGTCTGTTGATCCGATAATTGAACCGCAGCGAATAAATGCGTAACAGCTTCCAAAGGTGACATCTCATCAGGGACGATTGAGTCTTTTTTCCCCCTTTTACCAAACCAGGCCAAACTATAGATTATCCCACTCTGATTTTGTATGAGTTTTCATACTAAGTGCATGAATCTCATGCTTCATGAGTTCCCCCATAGCTTCATATACTTTTTTATGTCGATCAATTAAATTCAAACCGTCAAAACTTTTAGAAACTATTATTGCTTCCAGGTGAAACCCCCCTTCATGTAATTCATGGTTTAAATGCCGGCCTGTAAAATCCTTGAGTTCAAAATGATGTAATTCAAGGTTCTTTTGAAGTCGCTGCTTTATTTCTTTTTCAATAGACATTGTTTTTTCACCTATTATATTTGAATTTTAAAGTATGACAGATCCGAAATTATTGCAATTGACTGATGAAGATAAAGCCCATTATAATAAATTAATTGAAAATATAGACCTTAAAAGAAAAAATGAAATATTGCGTATTATTGGACCAAAAATTATGTCAATGATGAATGAGGGGTCCTTAAATGCCGTTGAAGTTAATTTATTAAATGAAATTTCTGATTTAGTTGGTATCATAGAACTCTATCCTGATTTACAACCGCAATCAATCAAACGAATTTTATTCGCTATTTCTTATTTTTGCGATGAAGATGACGAGATTCCAGACCTTATTCCCGATTATGGATATCTAGATGACGCAGCGGTAGTACACTGGGTTATTGATCGTATAAAGGGAGAACTACCTAGAATTACACGTGCCTAAATTTTTTTATTTTATTGAGTCTTTAGAACTCAACTGAAAATCTTCTTCGGCGTACTGCCACTGGCAAGGGGCACACCACCAGGGTTTTCCATAATAATTATCTTTGTTTTCTACCAATTCCAGTTGATCTTTGCATTTGGGACATTTTCTTTTTGTCCCTGCTTCTGGCCAAGCGTAATCAGGCTTATATTTTAATCCATTTTCAAAAGTATGATGAGAATCCATGCGCCAAATTTATGACTGATTTACAATAGATGAATCAATGAATTAAGTAATGATAAAAAGAAGAAATAGTAAAACTCCAAACAAAGAGACCCCCATTATAGATTGGAGTTTAAACTCTTTTTCCATGGCCTGTACCTGAGCTAAATAATGGTCATAAAATAAAAAGACTTCCAGAGTGTCACTAGCTGCCACATAAACGCGTTTTAATCCGTCGGTTAAATTCTCTCTGACTTTCCTATGTTGTATTTCTGGAGGAATATAACCCACCTCATGAAATCCTGGAATCACTGCAATAGGGCCTACTAATGGATGGTTACCAACAAAAATTCCATCAATAAAAAATGGGACATCCATACTATCTGTTTTAATATCAATAAACCCATATGATTCTAAGTCTGAATCGTTCTGGGCAATTAAAACACTCAGCCAGAAAATGGTTATAAGAGTATAAGCAAAAGTACTTTTCATGAACTCCAAATTATTTTTGTCTCTCCATGAAATCAAATAAGTAAATTTCTTATCTGATGGAACCAAATATTCGACCTACTAATATTCTATTTCTTGCCATTTACCTGATAACTTCATCATGTGCTTACTTTAATACTCTTTATAATGCCCAACAGTATTTTAATGAAGCAGAGAAAATACGGTTAGCAAAAGAGGGGAAAGCCATCCCTTTATCTGCAATGGAAAAATATGGGAAAACTATTCAAAAATGTGAAAAATCATTATCAGAATACCCAGATTCACGTTGGAAAATTGATGCATATCTCCTCATGGGAAAAGCCACATATTACCGGAATGATTATGATCTTGCGCTAACCCATTTGAAACGTGTGATCGAAAAAGGTAATGAACACCAAACACAGGAAGCAGATTATTGGCAGGCACTATGCAGATGGAAAAAAGGGAGTTCCCAGGCAGCAGTTACAGAATTAACCCGATTGTTGGAGATTACAAAAAATGATAACATAAAAGCTCGCTGTCATTTGTCTCTTTCTGATATTGCTCTCGAAGAATCTAATACTGAACTAGCATTAGGCCACCTGGAACGTGGTGCTATGATCACCAAGGACCGTGCCCAACGCGGCGTAATATATGGACAGTTAGCTGAAATGGCATTCCAAAAAAATAATTATGAGATTGCAAGCGATGCCTACAGCCAAGTAATTACCAATTCCTTAGCAAAGGAAAAAGTGGAACACGCCCATCTCCAAATCCTGAAAATATTGCGCTTAAACAAAAAATATAGGTCCGCATCAAGGAAAATTAAATCAATGCTTACTGATGATAAATTTAAAAATATAGCCGGAAATCTAGAACTGGAATTGGTGAAATTATATAAACATCAGGGTGAAATTGAAGAAGCAGTTAACCGGCTTGAAACCATCGTGAATGATCGTCAGCGAACGCTGGTATCTGCAGAAGCATATTTTCTATTAGGACAGATATATACTGTAGAAAGATGGGAACCCAAAAAAGCCAGAGAATATTTTGAACAAGTAGCCAAAGAATCAGCCAAGTCAATTTACAAACCATCGGCAGCCAGAAAAATTATAGCTATTAATACCTATCTCTTAACCCTAGAGAGCTTGGAATACTATACAAATACCTTAGCTGCAATCGACTCAACCTTTGAAATGGCAAAGGATCAAACAGATACAACAAAAATTGCCGAAACTCTTAAATCTCCTGAAAAAAGTGAGCCAGAACTCTTGTATCAATTAGGTGATCTGGAAGCATTTACATTTAACCGTTTAGACCAAGGTATTGAATTCTTCAACCGTATTGTTACTCATCATCCTGAATCTCCATTTCATTCGAAATCATTATTTACATTGTCGTTGGTCTATGATGATATAGGCGATTCAATTAATGCCAATAAAACTCAAGAAGATCTGCTGCGTCAATACCCAAACTCTGAATTTGCTTCTCATTTACAATCTGGAATACAGGTGGCTGAAAAACCGGAAGAAATACTTTATCGAAATGCAGAAAAACAATGGGACTACAATCCAGACTCTGCACGTTATTCATTGCGAACGATAATAGAGTCTTTTTCCCAAAGCGATCTATCTGTATTTGCTGCATATTCCCTTGGCTTTGAGTACGATCAGCTAGCAGAAATCGACAGTGCAATGAAATACTATTCATGGATACAAGAAAATCATCCAAATTCTGATCAGGCTCTTCCTGCTAAAGAAAGGCTAACTGCACTACAATTGGCTGTACATAAAATCACACCTGACACCACTGCTATCGAACCCAATAATCAAATAGAAAATTGAGAATATCATTTTTCTCATTCTGCTATAAACTGATACGATTTACAACAAAAAATATATTGTACTTTTTCCAACGATTATTGCTCATGCCACAAGATCTGGAACCGGCAGTTAATTTTGGAGATAAAAATCTGGCGTTAATATCTAAAATTGCTCCAATTATTTTCAATTATCGGATACCCAAAAAGATCGAAGTGGAACTTTATGACCTTAAATTCCCATCTCCACTTACGGGAGCTTCTTTTAAATCCGAAACTGATATTCTGGCTATCTGGCTCTCTATGGGACTCGGTAGCATTACCTTTAAAACAATAACAAAGGGTATAAGACTTGGCAATGAGCCTCCTCGGTTACAGGAAATTAATTCTAATGGAAAACCAGGTATCCTCAACTCGGTAGGTTTACCCGGCCCAGGAATTGATATTTTTACAAAAAGAATTCAAAATTCTACTCTCTGGGATTATGGTAGACCTTTAGGTATAAGTATCGGTGGTGATTCAGGAGAAGAATATGTCTCCAACACCAAAAATATTATTCATGCCCTTAAGGATAAGGATAATTATTTTCTCGAGCTAAATATAAGTTGCCCTAATACAATAAATGGTCACACACTAGCGGATGACCCTGACCAGTTGGATACCGTTTTAAAAGAGTTACGTAATATGACCCCAAGGGTGATTTCCGTTAAGGTATCTCCAGATTCAGATTATCCTTTGCTATCTAATATAGGTGAAATTGTTGGAAGTTTTTCTCGAACATTCATTAATGCCGGAAATACACAATATAAAACTGTTAATGAAGCCGGCGTAAAAAAGAAAAACTTTTCTATGCCTGGTGGCGGAGTTTCCGGACCTTCAATTTTTCCAAGGATGTTAGAAATGGTTCATCTTTTTTCTAGCATAGGGCTTCCTATCATGGCCACCGGTGGTATTTCTACCATTGAACATGTTAAAGCTGTTAAGGAACAAGGTGCCATCCTGTACGGTATGGCCACTGCGCTGGTATTAGATCCATTCTGCGTTCCAAAAATCAATTCAATGCTATAATGTTAACCATCGTACTGTATGAACCACAAATTCCTCCAAATACAGGTAATATAGGCCGATTATGCGCTGCTACAGACACCACCTTGCATATTGTAGGTAACATAGGTTTTGATCTTACAGATAAGAAAATGAAGCGTGCTGGCCTCGACTATTGGAAACATATAGATTATAAGTACTTTCCTGATCTTGTTCATTATCACCAGCACATGGTAAAAACCAATCGGTTTCATCTATTAACCACTAAATCACCATATACGTACACTTCCAGGCAATTTATGATGAATGATTATCTCATATTCGGCAGTGAGACTACTGGTATCAATGATAATATATTAATGTCACATTGGGAATCAACCTGTACCATACCAATGAAAAATCCCAACATACGCAGTTTAAACCTAGCAAACAGTGTAAGTATTGTCCTATTTGAAGCTATGCGACAGATTAATGAAAATAAATCTTAACTTTTTCCTTACGGTATCATTATTCCTTTATTGCTGTTCGAGCGCTCCCCGTTATGGAACTCAGGGAACGGCACCTCAAAATATAAAAAAATCAAAAACATCATCCACCCGTTCAAAAGGTAAAATCAAACATCGAAAAATCATAAAGGGTATCAGCTCCTTTTATGCTGAAGATTTTCATGGTAAACTTACCGCTAATGGTGAAGTTTATGATATGTATGGCCTCACCGCTGCCCATAAAACTCTCCCATTGAACACAATCTGTAGAGTGACAAACCAAAGTAATGGGAAATCCTTAATATTAAGAATCAACGACAGGGGACCCTACATTAAGGGTAGAATTTTGGATTGTTCCTATGGAGCGGCAAAAAAACTAGATTTTGTAAATCAAGGTACGACAAATGTAAGGATTGAGGTGATCGAGTGGGGTGATAATAAATATATGAAACATAGGAATAATAACCCTTGAAAAGATTATTCATGATTGTGAATCCTCATGGAGGCCTAAAAAATGGTTTCAGTATACTTGAGCAGGTGAAGCCTATCTTTGAAAATAATAAAATAGAATTGAAGATACTTGAGACTGAAAGAACAGAACATGCTCTTGACTATGCATACGAACTGGATTATACTGGGTATGATGGAATATGTGCTATTGGCGGCGATGGAACCATGCACGAAATCATCAATGGAATGTTAAAAAGACCTGATAAAAAACAATTGCCTATTGGTTTGGTAACTGGGGGTACAGGAAATTCTTTCATGCATGATTTGGATTGTCTAGATCCTGTGAAAGCTGCCAAACGTATCGCTTCTGGAAGATTGCGTGATATCGATATTGCGGAGATCGATAGCAATGGTAATATCCGATATGGTTTTAATATTGTAGGCTGGGGTATGCCAACAGATATTACTATTTTGGCAGAAAAATTCAGGTGGCTAGGCGGACAGCGTTATAATGTGGCCTCCATAATTGAAGTCCTGAAATATAAACAACGTCTGGCAAAAGTGATTATCGAGGGTAGCATAATTGTAGGCGATTTTGTTTTCGTTCTAGGTTGTAACACTATTCATACCGGAAAAGGAATGAAAATGGCACCTCTTGCACAAATAAATGATGGTATGATTGATTTGATAATAGCACGGAAAGCAAGCCGGATAAAACTGCTACGATTATTTCCAAAGCTTTTCAGTGGAAAACACATTGCTGATCCTATTGTGGAATACCGTCATGTCAGAGAATTTTCTGTAGTACCGCTAGAAGATGGTTCATTAAATATCGATGGCGAAATTCTGGGTACCACCCCTTTGCATGTAACAATGATTCAAAATGCAGTCAGTGTTTTAGTTTAAAATTACATTGGTTCGATAATGAATTTAATGAAAGGACGTAACCTTATAATCTTTATTGGAATTCCGGGATGGCTATTTCTTATTTGGCTGGGTGGATATTATTACACACTTTTTATTCTTTCTGTAATAATCATAGGGCTCCATGAATATTATAAATTAGCAAAGATAAAAAATGCCGAACCGCTCAAATTTATAGGATTTGCAATCGCAGGATTCATTGCGAATTATTTCCATGTACGAGCGGAAACTAATGGTCTCCAATTCATGGTAATATTGATCCTAACTATTATTATTCTATTTATCTGGCAACTATTCCTGATCAAAGACAACCCTACAAAAAATATGGCCTTCACTATAAAAGGCATCATGTATATACCAATCCTTCTGGGTACTGCCATTGCTATCCGGCAATTCGATCAGGAAATGGACACTAATATTACCTTCGCACTTGTCACATCTATATGGGCATGCGACTCCGCAGCGTTTATCCTAGGATCCCTTTGGGGGACCAGGAAAATATTTCCACGGGTTAGCCCGAACAAATCGTGGCTTGGTAGTATATCAGGATTGTTCGCTGCAGTTCTTGTATTTTATTGTTTTCATCATTTTAATGTCCTTGGTGAAATTTTTACAATTGAGAATGCTATAACCATGGGCTTAATAACAGGGATTTTTGGTCAAATTGGTGATTTTTACGAATCACTGTTGAAACGGGAAGCTGGAGTAAAGGATTCCGGTACACTTTTACGCGGTCACGGAGGTATATTGGACCGATTTGATTCTTTAATTTTTGCAACGCCTACCATTTTTATTTATATCCATTCATTGTTTTAATCTGAATTCTTAACAGATATTTATAGGTAATTTTCACTTTAAAATTTACATGAAGGATGCATTAAAACACGCTTTTGCCATAGGAGATACAACAGACTATGAGCCAAATAAAAAACAAAAAAATATTGTGGACAAGGTTTGCCGCGAAGTTGTAAAACGTAAATTGACTCTTCCGGCTCAGGTTATGCTAGAAACATTTCGTCCATTAAATTATATAGGATCCCAGGTTATGCATTTTTTCCAGCCAATCATTTCTGCAGTGCTTACCGGTGATGGTTACATAGAATTCAGCAGTTTTCTTGAAAAAAGAGGAAGCGTGGATTACCTATGCCGCAGAATCAACGAAATTGAAGCAGAAGGAGAGACTCCAATAAAATAATAAACTAAACGGCAATTTCATTTTACCGTTTGATCCATTATGGCACCACTACAGGATAAGATGAGTATAAGTAATATTGAAAATATAAAAGTCATCCTAGCTACTGATTGTGGCAGTACAACCACGAAAGCAATCCTGATCCAAAAAATAGAAGGTCAGTTTAGGCAGACACACAGGGGAGAAGCACCTTCAACAGTAGAAGAACCATTTGCCAATGTTACAGTCGGTGTAGTGAATTCTGTTACTGAAGTTGCCGAATTGGCTGGCAGGCGACTTATCAATGATGATGGGAAGATTATAACGCCTGCAGAAAATAATCAAGGTTGTGATATCTATATTTCCACTTCTAGTGCCGGTGGTGGCTTGCAGATGATGGTAGCGGGTGTTATAAGAGAGATGACGGCCGCCAGCGCAAAACGAGCTGCACTAGGAGCTGGTGCTATTGTGATGGATGTTATTGCTTCAAATGACAAACGGCAGCCACATGAACAAATTCAACGAATTCGAGAACTCCGACCGGATATGATTTTACTCTCTGGCGGTACCGATGGCGGAACAAAAGCCCATGTGGTTAAAATTGCTGAATTGATTGCACCAGCCAAACCTCAACCGCGTTTTGGCTCTCAATATCAACTGCCCTTAATATATGCCGGAAATAAGGAAGCAACTGCTAATATGAAGCAATTGTTTAAAGAAGATTTTGAATTATCTGTTGTTGAAAATCTACGACCCACACTTGAACAGGAAAACCTAAGCCCCGCACGCGATGCCATACATGACCTTTTTCTGGAGCATGTGATGGCCCATGCCCCAGGATATAACCGCCTGATTAAATGGACAGATGCACCCATTATGCCTACACCAGGTGCGGTTGGTAATATCCTTAATACAATTGCTGAAAAATATGAAATCAATGTAGTAGGTGTTGATATTGGTGGAGCCACAACAGATGTTTTCAGTGTTTTTGATGGAGTATTCAATAGAACTGTAAGCGCTAATCTCGGCATGAGCTATTCAATATCCAATGTCTGTGCTGAAGCGACCATGCCTAATATTATGCGTTGGATCCATAGGGATATGAACGAAAAAGAGCTGCGTAATCGCGTTAAAAATAAAATGATTCGCCCTACAACCATACCACAATCACTTGATGCACTCATATTTGAGCAGGCAGTAGCTCGGGAAGCATTACGGCTCGCTTATAAACAGCATAAAGAATTTGCCACGACCTTAAAGGGGATCCAGCAGCAGCGGACCGTAGGAGATACATTCAGTCAGGAAATCGGTGGACAAACTATTGTTGATAATATGAAATTGAATCTTCTTGTCGCTTCAGGCGGCGTATTGTCACATGCTCCTCAAATGCAGCAGACCGCGATGATGCTTATTGACGCCTTCCAACCAGAAGGAATAACGGCCTTGGCCAAAGATAGTATTTTCATGATGCCCCATTTGGGAGTCCTAGCCCAAGTACACCCCCAAGCCGCCATGGATGTATTTGAGAAAGATTGTTTAATCTATCTTGGTACTGTGATCGCACCAAAAGGAAGTGGAGAAATAGGTAAACCTTGTTTCAAATATGTAATAAAAGGATCATCATTAAGCGAGTCAGGTGAAATGGCTATTGGTGAAATGAAATTATATCCTTTGGAAATTGGGGGGGAAGCAGAAATTATTGTGGAACCGACCAAAACCTTTGATATGGGTGCCGGCCCAGGTAAAAAAATCTCCAATCTAATAAAGGGCGGCCTAGTTGGTATTATTCTTGATGCCAGAGGAAGGCCCTTGTCCTTTATTGATAATCCTTCCAAAAATATGGAGATCGTTAATGATTGGATTACAAAACTGAACGTATACCCCAAGATAGAGATTAGCAATTCAAAAAAGAAAACCGTCAAGAAATCTTCCAATAAAGCCCATGCCTATACTCCAGGACTGGAAGTGAGTATTCTTTCGACACTCCGGCGAAGACGAATATTACCAATACCAGGCAGTGTCTTAGTAAAGAAAGGAGATTTGGTAAAACCGCAGCAAATAGTTGCGGAAACCTTTATGCCTGGTGATATTTTTCCGATTAACCTAGCCAACCAATTATCTATGCCCCCTGGAGATGTACCAGAATGTGTTATTGTGCATGTGGGTGATGCCATTAAAGCAGGAGATATCCTTGCGGAGACTAAAGGAATTTTCGGAATGTTTAAAACCATTTACCGATCTCCTTTTAATGGTGTTATAGAAACAATCTCCGATGTTACCGGTCAAATTATAATGCGTGGCGATCCACATCCGGTTAATGTACTTGCTTTTATGCCAGGAACTGTCATTGAAATTATTGAAGATCAGGGAGTGGTTATTAAAGCGGATGTTTCATTTATCCAGGGAATATTTGGTATCGGCGGCGAAACGTTTGGTTCAATTGTTATGGCTTGTGATTCACCTGATGAGACTCTGACAGCTGAGAAAATCGATGATAATATGAAAGACTCGATTATAATTGGCGGGGCCCGAATGACATCTGATGCTATTGTTAAAGCAATTAATATAGGTGCTGCGGGCGTTGTATCTGGTGGAATTGATGATCATGATCTAAAAAACATTCTTGGCTACGACCTTGGCGTGGCCATCACTGGATCAGAAAAACTGGGCATAACAGTAATTATCACTGAAGGATTCGGAGAAATCTCCATGGCAAAACGAACGTTTGATTTATTAAAAAATAGTACAGGTAAGGAAACATCTATAAATGGTGCCACTCAAATCAGGGCAGGGGTTATACGACCATCAATCATAATACCTGTCAACGATTCAGTTCCCGTTCATGATACGGTCGCAGACAATGAATCCGGTATCCTAGAAATTGATTCGCCTGTGAGAATAATCCGTGATCCATATTTTGGGAAAATTGGCAAGGTCCATTCACTCCCTTCCAAACCCCAAAGATTGGAATCTGGAACAAAAACTCGAGTGCTGGAAGTTATCATGGAAAATAGTGATATTCTTACAGTGCCCAGAGCTAATATAGAGCGTATAGAAGGACATGATGTAACATGAAGACGAAAATTTTCCATATTATTTACCTTGTCTTGACATTTTTATGCATCAATACATACTTGCCTGGTCAAGAAATTACTATAGGTCCGGGTGGACCTTCCAATCTACGGGCCTTCGACTATCCATGGGATCATGGCGATAAAATTAATCTTGAATGGACTATTTCAAAGGATGATCCTGAATCAGTTGCTTTATATTCTATCTTCAGATCAGACCCATCTAATCCAGACTCATTTATTTTTATTGATAATGTAGACCCTGGTATTAACAGGTTCACAATTGAAAAACTAAAGAAAGAAGAATCATATTATTTCAGAGTGAGTGCGGTGGATGGCAGTGGTAATATATCAAAACCCGCATTATCTACATTTATTTCACCATCCCAACAATGGTTTGATGGTCGCCGATTGCCTTTATTTCTTATAACAATGATTTTCTGTGGTTCCGTTGTATATTGGATCTACCACGCCCGTAGCGGCCGTCCACTAAACATCAGAAAAATAGCCGGATTAGAAGCTGTAGATGAGGCGGTTGGCCGGGCAACCGAAATGGGTAGATCAATCCTTTTCATTCCTGGTATACAGGATATGAATGAAATCCAAACGATTGCCGGAATAACTGTTCTTTCCCGGGTAGCAAAGGTGGCGGCTGAATATGATGCCAGAGTTGAGGTCCCTACCAGCCGTTCTCTGGTAATGACCGCAGCCCGAGAAACAGTCCAAGCCTCATTTCTTACTGCAGGAAGACCCGAATCATATAATCAAGATCTAGTATATTACGTAACCGATGAGCAATTTGGTTACGTAGCGTATGTACAAGGGATGATGGTCCGGGAAAAACCAGCTGCCTGTTTTTATATGGGTGCCTTTTTTGCAGAATCTCTCATTTTAGCTGAAACAGGAAATACAATTGGTGCCATCCAAGTTGCTGGGACTGCTATGCCAGCACAACTCCCGTTTTTTGTTGCGGCCTGTGACTATACTTTAATTGGGGAGGAGTTTTTTGCTGCCTCAGCATATTTATCAGGCGAACCAGATCAATTAGGTAGCTTGAAAGGTCAAGATATAGGAAAAATCATTGTTGCTGCTGGAATTATTATTGGTGTTTCACTTTTAACCTTGGGTACAATTGCCGGACCGGATACTGACTTAGGTAATGCATTCATCACAGCGGCTGAATTCCTCAAATCAGTTATTTTAACTTAAGGAGTATTAATATATATGAAGCGAAACGTACCACTACTAATTACAGCACTAGGTGGTTTTATTTTAATTATTGCCTATTTTATTCCAGCCACACAGGGCTGGGGTGAAGTAGCAGCAATCTGGTTTGATATTCTCGCTTCAATTGCTTTTGTCCTTGGCGGAGGAAATCTATTAAAAATCCACTTAAAGAAAATATCTGATAAGAGTGTTGGTTGGGCCTATTCAGCCATCACTATTGCAGCTTTCGTTATCACATTATTTGTTGGATTGGGGAAAATTGGCGTTAACCCAAATCCTCAGTATCCAGATTTTTCACTTTCGGGCCATTATCGAGAAATTGGTAGCCCATTCTGGTGGTTGTACGAATATGCATTTAAACCATTAACAGCTACCATGTTTGCTATGCTAGCATTTTATATCTCATCGGCCGCCTTCCGGGCGTTCAGGGCGAAAAATTTAGAAGCAATCCTCCTTTTAGGCACAGCTTTTATCATACTATTGGGCCGAACTTTTGCCGGTGTCTATTTGACTTCCTGGCTTCCAGATTGGATGTCTGGATTAAAAATTGAAAACTTGACCATTTATATAATGAGTGTTTTTAATACCGCTGGTAATAGAGCTATAATGATAGGTATCGCTTTGGGCATTGCATCCACATCCTTAAAAGTTTTGCTCGGGGTAGATCGTTCATACCTAGGTTCAGGAGAGGATTAATCTATGTATGAATTGTTAAAAGATTTAGACAAGCGCTGGATATTCTTACTTATGTTTCTTTCTGTGACGATCCCAATTTACATCATAGCAAAAACTGGTAAATCCTTTCCAGAAGTACCAACCGTATTGTCTGAAGCGGTTTTCCAATCTATAGAAAATCTGAATGAAGGTGATCCAGTTTTATTATCATTCGACTTTGATCCCGCAAGCGAAGGAGAACTAGGCCCTATGGCAACAGCATTTGTACGCCATTGCGCCGAAAAGAAAGTAAAAATGTATTTCATGGCTCTTTGGCCTGTGGGACCACAAATGATAGATGATGCAATTGCAAGAGTAATAGATACTGACTTTTCTCACCTGGTCTATGGCCAGGATTATGTAAACCTAGGGTTTAAACCTGGTAATGAAGGTGTTATTAAGGTAATAGTAACTGATATGCGTGAACTGTACACAACAGATGATATTGGCACTAGCATTGATGAAATTCCAATGATGGCGCATATTGATAATGTACAGGATTTTGACCTGGTAATTAATGTAAGTGCTGGTTATGCAGGCACGAAAGAATGGGTTCAATACGCTTCAACACCGTATCCGGAAAAGATCAAAATTGTTGCTGGATGTACAGGTGTACAAGCACCACTATTATATCCTTATATTCCTAATCAACTTCCAGGACTTCTGGGCGCTATTAAAGGTGCTGCCGAATATGAAAAGCTTGTCATAGATAAATACGGTGGTTTGAATCCTGATCCAAAATATCTAGAAGCGAAACGTCGAATGGGGCCGCAACTAGTTGCCCATTTGCTAATTATTATTCTGATTATATTGGCAAATTATATTTATTTTATCGAAAGAAGAAGGGAGATGAGTTCATGAAACGTGAAACACTTATTTCGATTTCTTTACTGTTGATAGCAACTTTATATTTAATTGGCCGGGTATTTTTCAGCGAACACGGTATGGGGAAAGCATACGTACGTACCGTTGAAGTAAAATCATCGAAATTGAATTCAGCATTAACCTGGACTAAGCATGTAAACACTACCCAGCGTAATTATCATGACGCAGTCGCCAAAAATCCGACTCAGACCGAGTATAAATTCAGCTGGTCGAGGACAATCGGCATATGGGTAGCGGCTTTCTTCACTTTGTTTATCCTTTCATTTTTGTATAAGGATAATCCTTTATATAAAATTGCTGAATCTGTTGTCGTTGGTGTCTCTGCTGCATACTGGATGGTCGTCGCATTTTGGACCACTATTGTACCCAATCTTCTTGGAAAACTTTCCCCAGAATGGATCAAAAGCTGGGCAATGCCTGGTTTGAATACAGAAGCGGAACTCATATACCTTGTTCCTCTGATTATGGGTATAATGCTGATCTGGCGACTCGCACCTAATGGCTCATGGATAAGCCGCTGGCCCCTCGCTTTTATAATCGGAACTACAGCCGGAATACGTTTGATTGGATTTTTACATGCAGATTTCCTGGGCCAGATCAGAAATACCATAATCAGTCTTGTTGTATCTTCCCCTGATACCGGATTTGATTTTTGGGATTCGTTGAAAAATATTGTGATTGTGATAGGTGTCTTAGCGACATTAGTATATTTCTTTTTCTCTATTGAGCATAAGGGCTATGTTGGTAAAATAGCAAAATTAGGCATTTGGTTCTTAATGATCACTTTCGGTGCGGCATTTGGTTATACGGTCATGGGCCGTATCGCTCTGTTGGCAATTCGAATCGAATTTTTATTAAATGACTGGCTTTGGTTAATAGATCCCAGCTATTCTCGGGTCCTAATGTGATTGATTTCTATTACGGAGAAATTAAACGTAGCAAGTCCATATACAATAAAAAATTTGGACTGTAAATTCACGCCCTTTTTCTTAACAAAATACTTTAAAATTGAACAATGGATATACTAAGTAGGTTAGGAATAACTACTAATAATTTTGGTGCCTGTTCAGGCCCAGAAAAATGGCATAATACCACTGATAAAGGTGAGATTAATTCAATAAATCCAGCTACCGGTGAAATAATTGCTTCCGTCTATCTCTGCTCCACTGATGATTATGAAATGGTTGTCCGCAATTCACAAACTGCTTTTAAGGAATGGCGGAAAGTACCTGCTCCAGAACGTGGGCAACTTATTCGGGAAATGGGTGATGCGCTCAGAGATAACAAAGATGCTTTGGGTAGTTTAATAGCCCTCGAAATGGGAAAGATAAAGCAGGAGGGTGATGGCGAAGTTCAAGAGATGATTGATATTGCTGATTTCGCAGTTGGCCAATCCAGGATGCTATACGGAAAGACAATGCATTCCGAACGGTTGGAACACCGTATGTATGAACAATGGCATCCCCTAGGGGTAGTTGGTGTCATTAGTGCCTTTAATTTTCCTGTTGCCGTATGGAGTTGGAATGCATTTATTGCAGCCATCTGCGGCAATTCAACCATCTGGAAACCTTCATCCACGACTCCTCTCTGTACGATTGCTGTTCAAAATATTTGTAACGATGTATTATCTTCAGCGGATGTACCTCACATTTTCAGTACAGTAATCGGTCGAGGTTCAGTCACAGGTGAAGCTCTTATTAACGATAATCGAATCAATCTAGTTTCTTTTACCGGTTCAACAAAAATGGGCCGCCATGTTAGTGAAAAAGTATCCCAACGTTTTGGGAAAACAATTTTGGAATTGGGCGGCAATAATTGCATCATAGTCGATGAGACTGCCGACATGGATATGGTGATCCCAGCTATTGCCTTCGGCGCTGTAGGAACTGCCGGACAGCGCTGCACCAGTACCAGACGTGTCATTGTACATGAATCTCTTTACGATGATTTACAAAAGCGTCTGGTCCACGCCTACGGCCAGGTGAATATTGGCAATCCGCTCGAAGATGGAATTCTTATGGGGCCACTTATCAATAATGAAGCTATAAAAGATTATGAAAATGCTATTTCTCGTGCTAAAGCATCCGGCGGGGAAATCTTATATGGTGCAGAAGTACTGGATGGCCCGGGTTGTTACGTTAAGCCAACAATCATTAAAGTAGAAAATGAATGGGATATTGTACAGGAGGAAACATTTGTCCCTATTCTTTATTTAATAACCTACAAAGTCCTAGATGAAGCTATTGCAATGCAGAACAATGTTCCCCAAGGTTTGTCCTCAGCCATGTTCACAATGAACGTTCGCCACGCAGAAGCATTCCTATCATCAATAGGTAGTGATTGCGGAATCGCTAATATTAATATTGGTACATCAGGTGCCGAAATTGGTGGAGCTTTTGGTGGTGAAAAAGAAACTGGTGGAGGAAGAGAGTCGGGTTCCGATTCTTGGAAACAATATATGCGTCGTCAAACCAATACCATAAACTGGAGTAACGAACTGCCATTGGCTCAGGGAATTAAATTTAATCTTTAATATTATGATAGGAAGAGAATGAAATCAATTGATTACAAAAACGTGAAAGAAACCATTGGGAGCAGGATGCTCGCTGATGGAATGGATCTGATAATTGATTTGGATAAAAGCCATGGAGTTTGGTTAGTTGATGGTCGGGATGATCGTGAATATCTCGATCTTTTTTCCATGTTTGCTTCTATGCCAGTTGGCTATAACCATCCCTACATAATAAAAAATAAGGATCGTTTAATACGTTCCGTTATAAATAAACCAACAAATTCAGATATTTATTCAATGGAAATGGCTGAATTCGTTGAAACAATGGGGAAGTTGGCCCAGCCTGATTATTTACCTCATTCATTTTATGTTGAAGGCGGTGCATTAGGTGTGGAAAATGCCTTAAAAACAGCCTTTGATTGGAAAATTCAGAAAAATATATCTAAAGGAATCAAAGGAAAAGGAAATCAAATTATTCATCTTTCTGAATGCTTTCACGGAAGAAGTGGATATACACTTTCGCTCACTGATTCTCCAGATAAACGTAAAACAAAATATTTTCCAAAATTCAATTGGCCTAGAGTTATTAATCCCAAAATTAAATATCCATTGAATGAAGATAGCCTTGAAAATGTTAAATCTCTCGAAAATCAGAGTATAAACCAGATCAAGGATGCAATCCATAATAACCAAGATGATATTGCTGCACTAATATTGGAACCAATTCAGGGAGAAGGCGGTGATAATCATTTTCGCGGTGAATATTTGCGATCGCTCAGAGAACTAGCTTTAGAGAACGAATTCCTTCTGATATTCGATGAGGTTCAGACAGGTATTGGTATTATGGGTAAAATGTGGGCTCATCAGAATTTTGATGG
>CAJWLO010000047.1 GCA_913043235.1 uncultured Fidelibacterota bacterium | reverse complement strand
CTTCCGCACTCAAATTTGGAGAATTATTATGAGACTTGCCAAAAGAAAAAACCCCACAAATTATTGCGGGGTTTGTTATTGATATTATTTAACTTAGATTAATATCGGTAGTGATCTGGTTTATATGGCCCTTCTTTAGCGACTCCAATATAGTCCGCCTGTTCATTTGTAAGCTCAGTTAAATTAACCCCTAAATGGCTCAAATGAAGCCTCGCCACTTCTTCATCCAATTCCTTCGGTAATACATAAACACCTATTTCTGGTGCATCCGTTGCCAAAGCAATTTGTGCCAGAACCTGGTTGGTAAATGAATTCGACATGACAAAGCTTGGATGACCCGTGGCACAGCCAAGATTTACAAGCCTACCTTCAGCTAATATAAAAATTTGATGGCCATCGGTAAAGGTATACCGGTCAACTTGTGGCTTAATTATTTCTCTATCAATATCGGGATCCTGGTTGATAGGATTGATCTGGATTTCATTATCAAAATGCCCAATGTTGCATACGATAGTTTGATCTTTCATACCTTGCATATGATTTTTGGTTATCACATCTTTATTGCCAGTGGCAGTTACAAAAATATGTCCTTCAGATAAAACATCTTCTACGGTGGCAACTTCAAACCCCTCCATCGCTGCCTGCAGGGCACAGATGGGATCAATTTCCGTCACAATCACTCTAGCTCCATACCCACGCATAGATTGTGCACAGCCGCGTCCTACGTCACCGTAGCCACAAACAACAACGGTTTTTCCCGCAACCATTACATCCAAAGCACGCTTAAGACCATCAGCTAAAGATTCACGACAGCCGTAAATATTATCAAACTTAGATTTGGTAACAGAATCATTGACATTATAGGCAGGAAATAACAGATGTCCTTCTTTTTCCATCTGCATTAAACGATGGACTCCAGTGGTTGTTTCTTCCGAAACTCCAATAATATTCTTTACCATGTGATGCCAGTGATTCGGGTCCTTATTCAATACATTACGAAGCAACTCTTCGATAATCTGCTCTTCTTCTATTGTAGTTGTTATTTCAGGTACAGTGCCATTTTTGGCAAAATATTCTTCCAGTGCATAACCTTTGTGAATAAGAAGAGTGGCATCACCGCCATCATCCACAATAAGATCAGGACCTGTACCATCGGGATAGGTTAAGGCCTGAAGCGTGCACCACCAGTATTCTTCCAAGGTCTCACCCTTCCAAGCAAAAACAGGTACACCGGTTTCGGCTATAACCGCTGCAGCATGATCCTGGGTTGAGAAAATATTGCAACTAGCCCACCGTACATCAGCTCCCAGATCAACCAGTGTTTCAATTAGAACAGCTGTTTCCACAGTCATGTGCAAAGATCCAGTAACTTTTTTCCCGGTGAGGGGTTTTAGTGATCCATATTTTTCTCGGGTGGCCATTAGCCCAGGCATCTCTTTTTCCGAAATATCAATTGCTTTTCTTCCTGCATCAGCAAGACCAATATCTTTGATCTTGAAAGGCAATGATTCTACAATCGGTTTTATTGCTACTTCAGTCATAGTTTCCTCCTAAAATTTTGACCGTAATGAATCGACCAAGTCTGTTTTTTCCCAAGTAAATTGTTCTAATTCTCGACCAAAATGTCCATAGGCAGCTGTTTGTCTATATCTAGGTTTTTTCAAATCCAAATGAGCCACAATCTCTCCTGGAAGCATAGGAAATACATCACGTGCAATTTTGGTTAGTGTTTCATCATCTGTTTTCCCTGTTCCAAATGATTTTAAATAGAAAGAAGTGGGTTCAGGGACACCTATACTGTAGGATAATTGTACTTCACATCTATCTGCTAGTTCCGATGCAACAATATTTTTAGCTATGTAGCGGGACATGTAAGTAGCACTGCGGTCGACTTTGGAAGGATCTTTACCAGAAAAAGCGCCACCTCCATGTGGCGCATAGCCTCCGTATGTATCTACAATAATTTTTCGGCCAGTTAAACCCGTATCTGCTGCAGGGCCTCCATATACAAATCTACCAGTGCCATTTACAATAAAATCATTTTCATAGGGGATACCACAAGAATCCAAAATAGGCCTGATAATATGTTCAATAACTTCTTCCTTGATGAAATCCAGCTCTTTTTGTTCCGTGCCATATTGTGCCAGCAAATCGTCATGCTGGGTAGCTATTACTACCTTTTTTATGGCCACAGGGGTATAATTATTATATTCAACGGAAACCTGAGATTTACCATCTGGACGAATCCATGGTAAAGTACCATCTTTTCGTAAAATGGATAGACGCTCGGTTAATCTTTGAGCAATTTGTATGGGCAGGGGCATAAGTTCAGGAGTCTCACAACAGGCGAAACCAAACATCATTCCTTGGTCGCCGGCACCTTGTTCAGAAATATCACCAGAATCAACACCTTGAGCAATTTCCATACTTTGCTCATCCAGTTTAGAGATGATCTTCAGGCCATCTTCGCCTACACCGCTATTCTCATTATTATAACCAATCTCAGTTAAGGTCTTTTTGACCAGATGCTCTACATCAACCGTGCCTGTTGAACGCACTTCCCCAGATACAACAACTAGTCCTGAAGTTGCCAGGGTCTCACATGCAACATGGGCTTCATTATCCTGAGACAAAAAATCATCCAAAATAGCATCGGAAATAGCATCACATGCCTTATCCGGATGTCCTTCGGTAACAGATTCAGATGTAAACAAGAACTTAGACATAATTTTCTCCTATATTCTCGGTTTGATTAAAAGTTGATTCAACTTAAAAAAACCGGCGCGAAGATAACAAAAATAAAAATATGATTTAAATATAAAATTCGGCTTTAATACAAAACTCACGGTAAATACGGGCCAGTTCCTGAAGCATTTCCACAGAAGGCTGGAAATTATAGGTCATAATATGCTCTACATTCAACCCAATGGGTATGGTCAATTTATTTTTAATAATATGATCCAGCGTATCACTCAATATTTCAATTGCTACATCCAGTGAACGATCAATCATAGCACCAGGCCGGCCATTTAAATATTTTTCTGTATCTTTGGGAATTTCCACACCTAGCCATTTTAAAAAATCAATATTCTTTTTTGATGAAACAGGTGCAAAACTGAGCAGAAGTCTTCTAGGAAATGTATTGAATTCCTGACAGCGTTTCTGATAGTGACTGATCATTTTCATGATCTTACCAGAATCATAGAGTACCTGTGTGGTAAAAAATTCAGCTCCATGTTCACTTTTCTCAATTAAATTTTTTGATTCTGCATCACGACTGGGTATCGATATACCACCGCATAGGATATTTCCTTTATTAATATCGATTCCTCCGGTTATCTTTTTTAAGACTTCATTAACACTCGGGCCAGGATAATCCATTTTATGTGATTCACCACCGACCATGATCAAATTTTCAATTTCATATTTTTTATTAGTCTCATCCATCCAGCGTAATTCTTCTTCCAGCGCCTGGTGCACAACCACCCTGTTTACTATGGCCTCCACACCCACGATGTCCTGCAATAATTGTCCAAATTCACGCGGTTCAGCACGGTTAAGGCTTTTGACCGGTTTATCACCCTGTCGTACTTCTTCCCTTACTTCAGGGATATTAATGGCATCAATGTGAGTCTGTGAAAGCAGGGAACTGATTGTTTCCGCATATGAATTCAAGGTACCATCTTTCTCACGGGGTGGAAGAATCTCATAAAAAACTACTGGTCGACGAGGACGCTTTATTTTATCTCTAATTCGCATATATTTTTTCCTGGTTATTTTTGAGATTCATTATTTTTAATCCCCTACTTTCTTACCGCCGAGGTTTTACATCTCGGTACGCTTCACTGAAAAATATTGTGACTTTGGATGTGAAAAGAACCATCCGCAAACGGAAGAAGCGGGATAGATTGCTCTGGTCTCGGTAAGGTGCATGCCCGTATTATCCTCCACATCTAACAATTTCCATATTGTATCTTTTTCCATGTGGCTTGGGCAAGAAGGGTATCCTGGCGCAGGCCGGATACCCTGATATTTTTCCTTGATCAATCTTTCATTGCCTAAATTTTCATCTGTGGCATAACCCCAGAATTCTTTTCGGACCCTCTCATGAATTCTTTCTGCAAATGCCTCTACCAACCGATCGGATATAACCTTGACCATGATTGCATTATAATCATCATTTTGATCTTCAAAATCCTTAACAATCCTTTCGAGTCCATGGCCAGTGGTCACAGCAAACATGCCCAAATAATCATCTTCTGGAGCAATAAAGTCCGCTAGACTGAAATTGGGTTTTTCGGCACCTTTATCAATCAATTGACGAGGAAAATTGAACTCGACATTCTTTGTAAATACTGTTTCATTTTCTGCCATAGCTTTAAAAATTCCAATGACCCCTTTAGCGATTAGTAATTTTTCTGATATGATATTTTTCAGTACCTGCAGTCCATCCACGTATAATTTCTCCGCTTCAGTACCAAACTTTTCATGGTGCAATATTCCTGGATAGACACCTTTTAATTCCCAAGCATGGAAAAAAGGAGACCAATCGATATAATCGATTAACTCTTCCAACGGATAGTTAGTAAATACCTTCACACCAGTAAAATTTGGTTTCAGTTTCTCGTAATTATTCCAATCAATTTTGGGTTTCCGCTTACGGGCTGTTTCTATATCAAGTCCCTTCCTATCCATGAGTATACTACTTGCTTCCCGAATTTTCGCAAATTCTTTCCGTGTTGCAGTCACGTAAGGCTCTTTTTTCTCCATATTGAGGAGTTTCCCCACAACACCCACAGCGCGTGAAGCATCATTTACATGAACAGTAGGTCCGGTATAGTTTTGTTCAATCTTCACGGCAGTATGCTTGCGGCTGGTCGTGGCACCACCAATCAGCAGCGGAATATCAAAATCCAAGCGCTCCATCTCACGGGCAACATGCACCATTTCATCAAGTGATGGCGTAATTAAGCCTGACAATCCAATAATATCCGCACCCGAATCCTGAGCTGCAGTAAGAATTCTATCCGCTGCAACCATAACGCCTAAATCAATCACATCATATCCGTTACATCCTAACACAACACCTACAATATTCTTCCCAATATCATGTACATCACCCTTTACAGTGGCTAAAATAATTTTTCCATTGGATTTTGCAGTTAGCCCTAGTTCATCCTTTTCTTTATCAATAAAAGGTAATAAGTGCGCCACAGCTTTTTTCATCACCCGCGCAGACTTTACTACCTGAGGCAGGAACATCTTTCCTGCACCAAATAAATCACCGACCACATTCATGCCATCCATAAGAGGTCCTTCAATTACTTCAATGGGTTGACCATACTTTAAACGAGCTTCTTCTGTGTCTTCATCCACAAATTCAATAATTCCATCTATTAGTGCATGCTTCAAGCGTTCTTCAACAGGAACATTACGCCAGGAAAGATTCTTTTTCTTAGCCTTACTCTTGCCCTTATATTGAACAGCAATTTCCACCAGTCGCTCAGTGGAATCTGCCCTGCGATTAAATAGTACATCTTCAACCCGCTCTTTCAGATCCGGTTTAATTTTATCATAAACAGTAAGTTGCCCAGCATTAACAATACCCATGTCCATTCCAGCCTGGGTGGCATGATAAAGAAATACGGAATGCATCGCCTGACGTACATTCTCATTGCCGCGGAAAGAAAAGGATATGTTACTAACCCCTCCGCTGATATGTACTCCAGGTAAGGTCTCCTTAATAGTTTTCACTGCTTCAATATAGGTTCTTGCATAATCGTTGTGCTCCTTAATACCTGTAGCTACAGCAAATATATTGGGATCAAAAATTATATCTTCAGGCAAAAAATTAACTTTTTCTAATAAAATTTGATATGCTCTTTTACAAATCTCAACTTTACGTTCATGGGTTTCTGCCTGGCCCTGCTCATCAAAAGCCATCACAATAACAGCAGCACCATATTTCCGTATGATCCCAGCCTGGCGTACAAATTCTTCTTCACCCTCTTTTAACGAAATAGAATTAACTATACCCTTGCCCTGTAAATTTTTTAACCCAATTTCCAACACACTCCACTTGGAAGAGTCTATCATCACCGGAACTTTTGTAATATCAGGTTCAGCAGCAATGAGACGTAGGAATGTTTCCATAGCTTTTTCGGAGTCCAATAACCCTTCATCCATATTTACATCAATGATCTGGGCACCATTTTCAATCTGCTGTCGGGCAATGGTAATTGCTTCCTCATAATTGTCTTCTTTGATTAAACGTCTGAATTTTGCAGAACCGGTAACATTGGTACGCTCTCCAATATTAATAAAGTTTCTATCTGGACGCAAAGTAACCGGGTCAAGGCCGCTTAGTTTGGTAAATGCGTCAATTGGGAGAATCTGTCTTGGCTCAATACCCTTTAATTCGTCAGAAATTGCTTTGATGTGAGCAGGCGTAGTTCCACAGCATCCACCGACCATGTTGACCAGACTACTTTCAGCAAATTCTTTCATTGCTCCTGCCATGGATTCTGGTGTCTCATCATATTCCCCAAATTCATTTGGCAGACCTGCATTTGGATAAACAAATGTATATGTATCGGCAGTAGCAGCAAGCTCATCCATCCAGGGTCGAATTTGTTCTGCACCCAGGGCACAATTAAGTCCAACAGCTACTGGATCTGCATGTCGGATTGAATGCCAAAATGCCTCTACAGTCTGACCAGAAAGGGTACGGCCACTGGCATCAGTTATTGTACCGGAAATAAAAATGGGAATATCTATTTCCTGTTCATCCAACAATTCACTAATAGCATAAAGGGCAGCTTTGCAGTTTAGAGTATCAAAAACAGTTTCTACCAGAAAGAGATCAACATGTCCATCCAAAAGACCCCTGGCCTGCTCTTGGTATGCATTCTTTAGATCATCAAAAGTAATGTTCCTAAAACTAGGATTATTTATATCCGGACTAAGAGACAACGTGCGATTTGTAGGTCCTATGGCCCCAGCCACAAAACGGTATTTATCTGAATACTCACTCGCTACAGATTTAGCAATTTTAGCTGCTTCTAGATTGATCTCATATACCAAGTCTTCCGTATTATAGTCATGTTGGGAGATGGCATTTGCGCTGAAAGTATTTGTTTCAACTATATCAGCACCAGAGTCAAAGTAGGCCCGGTGTATCTGTTTAACTATATCGGGTTGTGTGAGACATAATATCTCATTATTACCTTTTAGATCATTAGGATGCTCTTTAAATCTCTGGGCTCGAAAGTCAGTTTCTCCAAGCTGGTAGGTTTGAATCATAGTACCCATTGCCCCATCCAAGATCAAAATTCGTTGGTCAAATATGTCTTTAATCTGATTCAAAATAAAAAACCCCGATGCTAATCAAGGTTTCATACCTTTTTAGCACCATTATTTTATGTCGCGGCAATATAGTACAAATCACGACATGTAAATATACTAATACTTTATATTATTTCCCCAAATTATTAACACTCAATGGTGGTACTAAAAAATATTCATATGTTTTTGTGATTGGTTGTTTTATCTACAATCATTCAAAGGATTTTATCATATTGTCTATTGCAGTATTGGCATTCAATTTATTTCCTTAATTTTAATCAAATCGTGGGGCCTGATTGACAAATTGTGTAATCGCCCAAATCGTATTTCCTATAATTTTCCTGGAATTTTTTCACCAGTTTTCTGGCTGCAGAATGGTATTCCTTATCATTGGTCCAAGCATGAAGCGGATTTAAGATACTGCTATCTATCTGTCCTAGTGATTTTGGAATTTTCAAATGAAAATACAGGGTAGTATCAAAATCACTCTTTTCAATCGAGCCATCTAGAATGGCGTGGATGATAGCCCGTGTTAATGGCAACTTTATTCTCTTTGCTCTTGAGTTTGCGCTGGCTCCTACCCATCCTGTATTTACAAGATAAGCTGGCACATTGTGCTGCACCATTTTTTTTCGCAATAATTCTGCATATTGCAATGGATGTAACATCAAAAATGGACCTCCGAAGCAAGGTGAAAAAGTAGCAACTGGCTCTGTGATACCTCGCTCTGTTCCCGCTACTTTTGCGGTGTATCCACTCATGAAATGATACATAGCCTGTTCCGGAGATAATTTGGCCACAGGAGGGAGAATACCATATGCATCACATGTAAGAAAAATGATTTTCTTGGGATGGTTTGCCATACTTGGTTGTCCCGATGCATAAATAGAATTTTGAATGTGCTCCAATGGATAAGAGACCCGCGTATTTTCTGTTTTCGATGAGTCACTGAAATCAATCTCTCTTGTTTCCATATCATAGACTACATTCTCAAGCAAAGCGCCTTCACGAATTGCATTATATATATCCGGTTCATGTTCAGGATTCAGATTAATAACCTTTGCATAACATCCACCTTCATAATTAAAAATACCCTCATCGGACCATCCATGTTCATCATCGCCAATTAAAGGACGAAGAGGGTCTGTACTCAAGGTTGTTTTCCCTGTCCCTGATAGTCCAAAAAAGATCGCCGGGTTGCCGTAGTCTTTGTTAACATTGGCAGAACAATGCATGGACAAAACACCTTGCTGTGGCAGTAAATAATTAAGGACTGAAAAGATACCTTTTTTCATTTCACCGCCGTATTCCGTACCACCGATAATGGCAACCTTGCGCCCTAGATGAAATAGAATAAATGTTTCTGAATTCATACCAAATTTTTGGAAATCTTTATTGGAAACATCCGAAGCATTTATGATGGTAAATCCAGGATCGAAATTCACCAAATCATTACCGTTAGGACGGATAAACATATTATGAACAAAATGTGCTTGCCACGCTTTTTTGGCAATAATCCTTACATTTAGTGCATATTTGGGAGCGGCGCCTGCAAAACCATCAAATAAATAGGTTTTTGTTTCAGTCGATTGGTTGTAATAATCAATGACATTTTTATATAGGCTATTAAAAATGCTTTCAGAGATTTTACGGTTCACAGGCCCCCACCAGATTTTTTCTTCTGAACTGGGTTCTGCAACAATATATCTATCCTGAGGAGACCTCCCAGTGTAGATGCCTGTATCTACCATTACGGCTCCCCTCAATCCAATTACTCCCTCATCATTAGCCAATATATCTTTCACCAATTCACCCACAGGAATATTTCGTTTGATATGTTGAATATTGGTGATCCCCAGTTTATTCAGGCCTAATTCTTTTTCTATCATCATTAATTTCTCTTATGAACCGTGCGGATGTGAAATTTTATAAATTTCCTTCATCTTTTTGGGGTTTACCTTGGTGTAGATCTGTGTGGAGGAAATGCTACTGTGACCCAGAAGTTCCTGTATTACACGAATATCAGCATCATTATCTAAGAGATGGGTGCCAAATGTATGGCGTAAGGTATGCGGACTGGCTCCATCTTTGCCGACAATTGGTTTCAAATACTGCTCCATACGGCGTGCTACCGTCCGGACTGATATCCTATTATTGCCACGACCAAAAAATAATGGTGTATCTTGATTTGACATCAAGCTTTGTTCACGTCCATTCAAATAATTTTCTATTGAATCCTTAGCTTTATCGCCAAAAGGAACAATGCGCTCTTTGCGGCCCTTTCCCATGACTTTCAACAATTTTGTTACTGGATCCACAGATCCAATGTTTAATGCCACTAATTCACTCAAGCGTACTCCAGTGGCATAAAATAATTCTATAATAGCTTTATCTCTGAGCCCGATAAGGGTCGAAGTGTCAGGGCTATCCATCAAGGTTTCAATCCATCTCTCATGAACAAATGTAGGGATATTTTTAGAAACTTTTGGTGTTTTAACATGGATTGTGGGATTATTGGAAACTATTTCGGCCTGGACTAGGTATTTAAAAAATGATTTTAAGGTTGCCAGTCGCCGGGAAACTGTTTTTGGCGATCTTCCTTGCTCATATTCATGACCCAGAAATTGTCGAATCATCTTCCGGTCAACCATGGAAAAATCATTTAGTTGTTTTGAAAAATAATTTCTGCAAAAATTTATAAAATGATTTAAATCATTTCTATAAGCAATAGTTGTATGCTTCGAATACCCACGTTCGTATTGGACATAGGATAAGAAGTCGTCAATATTATTTTTCCGATTTTTAATCATCTACTATTGCTAACAACTCTATCAAATTTATAAAATCTTGTGGTAAAGGCGCTTGAAAAAAAACAGGGGAATTTGTTACCGGATGGATGAACTCCAACTTTTCAGCATGCAATGCATGACGGTTGAAATTCCGCATGGCTTTAGTATAATACCGCTTAAGTTCTGGAATAAAGCCTCTGGCTTTTGCTAATCCGCCACCATACTTTTCATCGCTAAAAATAGGGTTTCCCATCCAAGCCGTATGAACACGAATCTGGTGGGTGCGACCTGTTTTTGGAAAAAAATTAACCTGTGCCAGATGGCGAAATTGTTTTACCAGCTGGTACCGAGTTGAAGCTGGTTTACCTTCACTTTGAACTGTGAAAATAGTAGGGTCCCCGCGTTTACGTTTGATAGTCTTATCAATTACACCTTCTTTTTTCTGCCAATTACCCCAAGTCAATGCAGTATATTTTTTTTTTACTTTTCGATCCTGAAATTGATTCGCAAGATCAACATGAGCTTTATTCGTTTTTGCCACTACCATTACACCTGATGTTTCTGCATCCAAACGGTGAACGATTCCGGGTCTGGTTCTTCCATTTATTTGTGATAATGAATTAAAATAATAAAGGAGACCATTAACCAATGTTCCATCTTTGTTGCCAATCCCAGGATGTACTATAAGACCGGCAGGTTTATTAATTACAACTATGGATTCATCTTCATAGAAAATTTCCAAGTCCATTTTCTGGGCTTTCAGTTCCAGTTCATCATTTTCACGGTCTGGAATACGAACAGAAATTAAATCATCCAACTCCAAAGTATAACTAGACTTAACAGAAGTATTGTTAACCAGGATATAGCCGCATTTGATCCAAGATTGAATCTGGGTTCTGGAATAATCTCCAAGTGCACCATAAAGATACTTATCAAGTCTCAGTTTAGCATCAGAGACCCGATCTATGGCCAGGTTTATTAAGCCTCTGATTCAGCAGATACCTTTCTAGTTTCAATAAAAACCGAGTGAAATATAAATACTATCATTCCTATTGTTACGGAAGAATCAGCTATATTGAAAATATACCAGTGAAAATCACCAATCATAAAATCTAGAAAATCCACAACCTTGCCGTATAAAATCCTATCCAACAGGTTTCCAAATGCACCAGCAAGGATTAACGCCAATCCAAGCCGTACCAATTTATGTCCTTCCCTTTCTTGCCATAAAAACCAAAAAATGAAAATGGTAAGTAGTATAGAAAGAACCAAAAGAACTTTTCTTCCTCCAGGCATAGATAGACCAAATGCCATCCCGTCATTAGTTACATAGGTCAGGTGGAAAAAATCCTGGATAATAGGTTTAGACTGATGAAGACTGAGTGAAGACTGAACAGCTCGTTTTGTTAACTGGTCCAGAATAAAAATAAAGACAGTGACCCAGAGAAAGTTCACTGGTTTCTAGGCGAGATTTAATTTTTCTTTTTCTTTACATGCAACACATTTGGTCGCATTAGGTACTTCCATCATGCGTTCTTGGGGAATGAGTTCACTGCATATCTTGCAAATTCCAAATGTCCCATCTTTAATGCGATCTAATGCATACATCAGAAGCTTGTAATATTCTGATTCGCGGTTCATAAAATGAAAACCTTTTTCACGCTCATAGGAGTCGGTACCAGCATCAGCCATATGCACACTGTAAACTGAATCCTGGGCCAAACTTGCATTTCCTTTATTTGGATTATCCAAGCGGTCTTTAATATCATCAAAGTCATCTGCAACGCTTTTAAGTTTTTTTTCTATACTTTTCTGAAATTTGTTTAATTCTGCTTTTGAATATTTATTTTTGGGCATTTTATCTCCCCTTTCTAGACCTTTTTTAATTGTATATCGAACTCTTTTTCATTGATCATAAGTTTACCTACGTGGTCAACTAAATCTAAATTTTCTCTAATATCAACTGTTAGTGTTTCTTCACAATAATAAGTCCTGAATTTACTTAAGGCTTCTTTAATTTTACCATCCAAATCCCATGAGACAATGATTCGATCTTCCACAGCGAAGCCTGCATCTTTCCTCAGATTCTGAACCATCCTAACAACTTCACGTACAATCCCCTCCTGAACCAAATCATCGGTAAGTTCAAGGGATAGACTAACCGTAATACCTCGATCACTTGCGGCTACATATCCTGCTTCCGCTACTGTTTCAATAAAAAGGTCATCTCTTGTGAGTTCATATTTACCTCTTTTCAACTGCAAAATATTACTGGATTGGATTTCCCGAACCATATCTATAGGCGAACCATTTTCCAGCATGGTACGGATTTCAGAAAGTCCCTTACCATATTTCTGACCAAGAGTCCGCAAATTAGGTTTTATTCTGTAAGATATTAAGTCATCTGCTTCTGTAATTCTATCAATAGCCTTTACATTCAATTCATCAAGAACAATATCTTTATTTTCCATCACAAATTGAGCAATACTATTACTTTCAACCGCAAAACTCACTTTTGCAAGAGGCTGTCTTATTTTCTGATTGGATTGGCTCCTTGCGGATCGACCTAGCTCTACCAGTTTTTTAAGCGAATCAACATTTTGAATAAGATCTCCATTTATCCATTTGTTATCCGGATCCGGATAATCGCAATGATGAATGCTTTCTGCAGTATTTTCCTCCGAATTTCGAACCAGGTTCTGGTAGATCATTTCTGTTACAAAAGGCAATATAGGAGCAACGGTTTTTATCGTATGTGTTAATACATGGTATAGGGTTGCATAAGCTACATTTTTATCTTGATCGTCTTCTGTTTTCCAAAACCGTCTCCTATTTCTTCGAACATACCAGTTTGAAAGATCTTCTAAAAATCCGTGAAAGGATTTCATAAAAATAGCAACATCATATTCTTCCAGAGCCTTTCGAGCATCCTTTATTAATAAATGTGTCTTGGCCATAATCCAACGATCTAGGATTGTCATGGTTTTAGGGTTTAAAGTATAATTACCAGGGTTAAAGCCATCTACTGCCGCATAGGTCGCATAGAACGAATAAACATTCCAGAGAGTAATCATTTTTTTTCTCACCTCATTAGCAGGTCCATATCCAAACAAGAGATTATGTTCCACATTTTGACTGGCATACATCCAGCGCATCACATCCACACCCATTTTTTCCGCTGCATCATCAAACCAAATAGTATTTCCCCATGATTTATGCATTTCTCTACCAGTTTCATCTTTCACGAGACCATGTCCCAGGAGGGTTTTAAAAGGTGCTTTCTCTTCCAATTCTGCGGCCATGGCCAAAAGAGAGTAAAACCAATTCCTAAATTGGCCAGGGAAGCACTCTGTCACAAAATCACCTGGGAACCACTTCGACCAGTAATCTTTATCTGTATTGTACATCAAGGTAGAAAATGGAACAATCCCTGCATCTAGCCAAGGATTCCCAACGTCTTTTATCCGGGATCCAATAAGCCCAGTTTCCGGGTGTTTGATTTTCACCTTGTCAATCCAGGGGCGGTGAGGAGACTGTTCCTCAAATTCATTCCAGCCTTCTACAGCCAATTCCTGGAGTTCTTCTTTTGAGCCTACAACAAAGAATGAACCGTCTTCAAAGGTCCATATGGGTAATGCTAAACCCCAAAAACGTTTCTTGGAGATCATCCAGTCACCCATATTATCCAGCCATTCGTGCTCCCGTTCTTGACCCCAGGCAGGAATCCATTCAATTTCATCAACGATCTTTTTGATTTTATCACGCCAATCCATATCGATATACCATTCATCAACCAGCCTGAAAACAAGTTCATCCCCAGAGCGCCAGCAATGAGGATAGATATGTGGATAATCTTCCGTATAAACTAAAAATCCCCGGGCCTTCAGATCATCAATAATTTTTTCTGATATTTTCACATCTGTGGCGGAAAAACCTGATAGCCAGCCGAATTTTTCAATGAATTTTGCATTATCATCCAAGGGTGCGATATTAACCAATCCAAGTTTTTTACCAATTTTATGGTCAATATCTCCACAGCCGGGTGCCATATGTACAATACCTGTTCCTTCACCAACGATAACAACATCATTACCAATACTGTCTTTACCCGGATCAATCACCTGGTGCTGGGAAACGCCTGTTGCATTTTTAGCCTTTAAATCTTTTTTAACAAATGGATAGCCCCCAGCTATATTCTGAGCTTCCAGTTCGTCGTAGGGCCCTTTATATTTCCACCCCAGCATTTCAGAACCCTTGATAGAATCCATTACTTCATACCCGCCCCTTTCCTTGAAAATCTGGGCAATTGTTTTAAGTTTCGGAACACCATCAATCCACTGTTTTTTTTCTTTGAATTGTTTTTCTAATCTCAAGTATTCCAAATTTTCTTCTGCGAAGTAATAAATGGAACCATCAACTGCTTTCAGTTTAATATAATATAGATTCACATTCACCCCTACAACCACATTGGAAGACAAAGTCCACGGTGTCGTAGTCCATACCAATAGATATTCATTATCCCTACCTTCTATTGGAAACCGGACAAAAACAGATTTATGGGTCACCAGTTTTCGTCCTTCAATGATTTCCATTTGAGAATAAGAAGTCCCAGACCGTCCACTCCAAGGAACTACATCATTCCCTTTGTAAATCTTGCCTTCGGTCCAAAGTTTTTTTAAAAAAGTCCAGATAGTGTAATTATTTTCATCAGACATGGTATAATAGGAATTATCCCAATCCATCCAGTAACCCAAACGTTTGGATTGTTCCGTTTGCATATGAGAGTATTTATGAACTCTTTCTTTGCAAAGGTTTACAAATTTTTCAATCCCAAATTCTTCTATATCACGCTTGGATGTAAAACCTAATTCTTTCTCAACTTCTACTTCTACCCATAAACCCTGACAGTCAAACCCATTTTGATAGCGTAAATCAAACCCGCACATCGCTTTATAGCGATTATAAATATCTTTAAGGGTCCGTCCCCAAGCATGATGTACACCCATAGGGTTATTAGCAGTGATGGGACCATCAATAAAACTCCAGCGCTTTTTTCCCGAATTCAAGGCCCGACGCTTTTCAAAAATATTATTTTTATCCCAATAGGATAGTATCTCATGCTCATTGGAAATAAAATCAACTTTTGCGTCTACTTTTTTGATACTCATTTATAAGGTTGTTTCTTATCAAGTCAGGACGCGGAAATTATCCATTTTAGGCGGAGATTGTAACGGATCATTTTCAAGAATAACGCTTCAACTTGGGCGTTATTCTTTATTTTTATGATTAATTAAAGTTCTAAAGTATAGAATCTGGAGGAACCATTTGGTTTTTTAACCAATATCAAAATGGCGCCCTTGGACCGTGCAGCCTCAACTAGTTTGTTAAATTGAGATACAGTTGAAATTTTTTGCGTACCTACACGTTTAATTATGTCTCCCTCTCGGATTCCTTTTTGATAAGCCTCACCATCTAAATTAATATTAGTCACAACCAATGCATCCTCATTATCGTAACCATATTTTTTGCGTAGACTTTCTGTAAGTTTTTTCAATCTAAATCCAAATTCGTTAGATTCTTTTGTTGATTTTGTCGCCAGTTGCTGTGGCTCATCCGGTAATTCTTCCAATCGAACTTTAATAGTTTTATTCTTTCCGTCTCGTATAATCTTGACCTTGCTTGGCGATTCTGGTGAAGATAAGGAAACTACATTTTTCAGATTTGCGGGATTGGAAATCGATTCTCCATTAAAGGTAATAATCAGATCTCCCTCCTGAAGACCTGATTTTTCAGCCGGACTCCCATCGACAACATCTGTGATTAAAGCACCATTTCGGGTATCCAACTCCAGTGCACGGGCTGTTTCATCATCGAGTTCCTGAATGTAAACCCCTAACCAGGAGCGGGTCACATATCCTTTATCTACAAGATCTGACATGATCCGGAATACCATGTTTGATGGAATTGCAAATCCTACACCTCGGTTACCTCTTTCGCGCCCGCCGGTGGCAATAGCAGTATTGATACCAATTAATTCCCCATTCATATTTAAGAGAGCACCTCCGCTGTTACCAGGATTAATAGCAGCATCCGTCTGGATGAAATCTTCATAGCTCTGTGAATTCAAAATATTGCTGCGCCCTAGGGCTGATACAATGCCGGTGGTCACTGTATGACTAAGGTTTTCTGAAAATGGACTGCCTACGGCCATGACCCACTCTCCTACACGTATTTGTTCAGAATCCCCCAGCTTTATTTCAATTAAATCTTTTGCTTCAATCTGCAGGACTGCCAAATCAGACTTAGGATCTGTACCAATGATAGTAGCCTCGAATTCACGCTTATCCATGAGTTTTACCTGTATGGCATCCACATCATCCACTACATGGTTATTTGTAAGTATATATCCCTTATCAGCATCAACAATAACCCCAGAACCAAGAGCATTCGTTTTGAATTCACGGGGTTGGTTATTTCTCTGTTCTGGGAAAAAAAAGAAAAACATATCATTATCTCCAGACCAGTTCATGGAGATTTTTTTATTTGTAATAATGGTAACCACCGCTGGTTTTGCTTTTTCAGCTACATCAGCGAATGCTTCACTAAATTGTCTTACGACGGAATTCTGGCCTAGAAGCATCCCTGTAATTGAAAAAATAATGTATAAGCGTTTCATAATACCTTCAAATTTATTCATTAATATAATGCTAAGGATTCTATCAGGTTCCAAAAAAGGCCCTGAAATAAAGTTCCAAGGGTCATTTTCTGATTATTGTAAGCAATTATTACTTCAAGTATAACATTTTCTTAGTAGAATGGTAGGCCCCAGAAGACAGAGAATAAATATAGATTCCAGTAGCAACATTACTTCCAATATCATTGGTCCCATTCCAAATAATAGCATGGTATCCAGGTGTCATAGAGTTAGAGTTCAAGGTTCGAATTTTTTGTCCCACTAAGTTGAAAATTGCTAGTTCTACGTATCCTTCTTGTGGTAGATCAAACCGGATCTCAGTTCTAGGATTGAACGGATTGGGGTAATTCTGGTATAAAGCAAAGCTTGTGGGAATCATATTCACTTCAGTCTGAGAGATTCTGGCAACATAGTTTACCAGATATCCATTCGCTCCCACCAAAGTAATTTCATCCATGCTTATCCTGCTGTTATCACGCATCTGTCCTTTAAACTCAATGGGTATATTTATAATTGTATTATCAAATCGTTCAATGGTGTTACCTCTAAGATTAGCCGTAATTACCTTCAATATACCAGGTTCTTTAACCGTGTAGGATATCATTGCATTTTCCTGAATTACCACCAAGGACGGCGCATCAATGATAACCATCTCAGGGTTATAACTAAGTTCAAACTGTAGCCCGTGAACAAGGCCGCTGTATTCAATATCCAATTTTAACTGTGAATCTCCATAATCAGTTAAAAGATCCATGTAGGCAATTTCATCTGTATCGAAATCAGACTGACGTGCGCTTCCGCCAAAAATTATATCTACAATCATGACCACATCGGCAATATTTATCACTTCATCTGTATTCACATCAACATTTCGTACCTGAGCATCGCTCGGGCTGTCTTCTTCAAGAATGAAATCAACGACTTCCAGTACATCAGTAATGTCAACATCGCTGTCAAAGTCAGCATCGCCTAATTTATAGGGTTCGGCGCAAGCTGAATTTGAAGAACGAGATTCAAGCGTGCCATAAGTATCAGTATCCCATACCGCTTTCACATAATGACAATATTCCTGATAATTTTCATCTACAACAACAATGACCGATGTATCTGTGGTAGTTGTTATTAATGTATCAGCACCACCATCATTGACCTGGTAAACGTTATAACCGCTTAGTGTATCTTCCCTTGTCCTATTCAAAACCATTTCAGGATTTCTCGGAGATGTTGGTCCATGGGTACCAGCCGCGGTAAGATTTTCTATTGAAATATTTTCATCAGATTCGGTATATAATTGTATATTATTATTGTTATTATTTCCGCCAGAAAAAGTTCGGGTTCCACCTCCTGACATAAATGCTTCATGACTACCAACATTAAAATACCCAAAATAGCCTAGTTCTTGCCAACCATCTGCATTGCCAAAAAAGAGACTGCCATTATAGTTGTCTTCATCTACCGATATATAGGGTCCGCCGGCATTTATATTGTAAGTTGCAACCAAAAAGCCGCCAGAACTAATTGTCGCATCATCAATATCAAATTCAATCCAGTCATTAGAAACTCCCGATACGGTATAAGGCCCAGATACCAGTACCGGATCAACATCCTGGCTGATAGAAAATACGTTCACCTCAATATTTTCAGTAGGATCTCCAAAATCAGAGACGTGGAACCGCACAGCCATAATAGTTGATGGGTAGGAATTTGGAAC
>CAJWLO010000046.1 GCA_913043235.1 uncultured Fidelibacterota bacterium | reverse complement strand
ACCTTTGGGTTATGAGCCCAACGAGCTACCAGACTGCTCCACCCCGCGATCAAATATTGCCCTGAAATGGGGTTGCGAACTTACAGGCTAAGCATATGTCCTGCAAGATAGTACATGCTCTACTAAATCAATTATTTTTATTAAATTTAAGCATGAGAAATAAAATTAATTATTACAGATTGATGATAATATTTTTTGTTTTTACCGCATTTTCTCCAGCCCAGCGTAAAGTAGATTTTAACCGTTTGGATTATTACCAAGGTAAAGTGTATTTGGGCCGGGAAAGTCTGCCCTATACAGGCTTTACCTATGCTTTTTTCGGAGATGTGGACCAGAAAAAATTTGACGGCTACCTCCGAAATGGCGTTATGGATGGGAAATGGACCTTTTACCACACCAACGGCCTGGTGAAGGAAAAAGGTCATTACCGAAACGCCGACCCCAAATTTCTGTTCTCTAATGTAGATGAACATACAATTCCTCCATTAAAAAACCGAAATGGAACTTGGCGACAGTTTTACCAAGATGGGTCAAAATATACCTACGGCAGGTTTATTACTGGAGAGCGCTGGGGCATGCATACCTTTTTTGGATTTAATGATGGGTTGATGGTACGTTCTTATTACAAGAATAACCTTAAAAACGGCTACGAATACACCTTTCTTAACAGCAGGAAAATCCATACCGGACTGTACCGAGACGGGATCCAACTCTGGGAGCCCTTGGAAACCTATAACGAAGGTAAAATCGTCTTGGAAAACCCCTTCAACATGCCCCTATATGCACCGGTCATGGGCGAGAGGAACCTACAGGAAACATCCTTTTTTGATCATTCTTCAAGAAATGAACCAACCCTAGCTAAAATGGAAATCACCCTAGATCCTGGTTCAGTAACCGTGAAAGAGCAGCTTAAACCTGGAGAGTCAACTATAAAACCAACTGTGGAAAAAAAACCTGTTATTGTAATGGACCCGGAAACCAGGCCTGTAGAAGAACTGTATCCAAAACAGGATAAACCAAAATCAATATCTTCCCCGTCACCCCCTATAGAGAAAACAATAGTAAAGCCATCGAATAAATCAGTTCAATCCGGGTATATACCTTTTAGAATCATGTTTAGGGCAGCCCGCAAAGCCGGTATATCTACATTCAGCTGGCAGGGAAAGCTTTATAATACCAAGCTCAGAACAGGCTAATTATTACTCTATGGATAAGTAGATCGGCATATGATCTGAATAGCCCCCCAGCACTCTATTCCCAGCCCAAAATCGAAATGGATATCCATCGTATTTTCCATCATGCTGACGGTATTTATATCCATCGAATACATCCACTGAATTTTCTACAAGCTTAAGACCATGTTCATCCGTAAGTCCCTGTGAAACAATGAGGTGGTCATAGACCATATGTTTCCCTGCATACATGTAAGTACTGCCATTGGGATTTTTGTGCCAAGGCCCCATAACATTCCATAGAATATATCCGTCTTCCCCTACCATTTCCAGATTTAAATTTGCTCCAAGATGTTCTGTCACTGATGCATCATCCGGCTCATCATTTAAATCACCCATAACTACAATCTCCGCACCGGGATCATCTGCAAGTATGGCTGCCACATGTCTATGCAGGGCATCAGCAGCCGCAGCTCTAAGAGGAATCGTTTTATTAACACCTCCATATTTAGAAGGCCAATGATTTACATAGACATATAGACTAACTCCATCCTTTCGACAATGGAAATACAAAATATCCCGGGTGGGGTTTCCCGTTGGCAAGCTAACAGTGATGGGACCGGATTCAACTATCTGAAGCCGCTGCTTATTATACATTAAACCTACATCTATGCCACGCCGGTCTGGTGATTCGTAATGTATGATAGTATAATCCCGTTCTATGGTTCGATTTAATTCCTCTAGCATAAAGCGGTTTTCCACTTCGCACAGGCCTAGGATGTCTGGACTAATCTGATTGATAACTTCTGACAGATTTTCCAGCTTCAGGTTATAGCTTTCATAGGTCACATTTTTTTTCCCCCCAATAAGGAATTCGTTGTCCCTTGTTCGGGGGTCATCTTCCAAGTCAAACAGATTTTCAACATTCCAAAAAGCCAGCTTTATCGGTCCCGTTTTCGCATGTACGCCGGGGATAAAAACCAACAAGAATAAAAAACAGCAAAGATTAGTATTTTTCATAACTGTGATATTAAAATGGAACATTTTAATCCCAAATAGGTTTTAGTAATCGGAGCAGGCGCTTGACATCTGTAACACCCATCACCTATCTCCTTGGTTAGTCCACGTCTGCTCCAGTTTTTCATCTATTTCTTCCGAAACGATAACTTTATAGGAATACCTTTCAGGTCAAACCTTAAGCGCAACTGGTTTTCCAGGTACCTCTTGTAAGATTGGCTCACTAGTTTTGGATAATTTAGGTACAAGGCGATCACAGTTGGCTGTCGACTAACCTGTGCTGCATATTTAATCCGAATCATTTTTCCCCTTTCCGCTGGTGGCGGATTCTTTCTGGTAATGGCTTCCAATTCCTTATTTAGCTTATTCGTAGGTAGTAAATTCTGTCCTCGGGTGAAAATATCCCAAGCCACTTCGAAGATTTTATGGATACGTTGCCTGTTCAAAGCCGAAACATATAGGATGGAATAATGGTCTAGGGATTTAAATTGCCTCCTTATCTCATCTGTGGTTTCTTTCATTGTATGGTTATGTTTCTCTATCAGGTCCCATTTGTTCACCACCAGCACTAACCCCTTGCCCTTCCTGATTACATGATCCACAATGGTTTTGTCCTGCTTACCAAAGCCTTTTTCTGCATCAATGAGCACTAAAACCACATGGGAACCATCAATGGCACTCTGGGTACGAACTGTGCTGTAATACTCGATCCTATCTTTCACCTTTGCTAGTTTCCGAAGACCAGCCGTATCCACCAAGGTGATATCATGACCATACCACTTTACATAAGCATCCACAGCGTCCCGTGTTGTGCCTGCGATAGGGGTCACAATGGTTCGTTCTTTTTGGATTAGTGCATTGGTCAGTGACGACTTACCAACATTGGGCATCCCCACAATAGCCAGCCGCAAAAAATGATCCTCATCTTTATGCATGGGGAATTGGGTAAGCTTTAGTTCGCCTAATATCCTATCCAGTACATCCCCCGTGTTCCGACCATTAAGGGCCGAGATGGCCATGGGTTCCTTTAACCCAAATTCATGAAATTGATATACTTGGTCATCATACTTAAGTCCATCACATTTGTTCACCAGTAGCAGGCATGGCTTGCCACTTTCACGGACGAACTGGGCCAGAATCTGGTCGCTACCTGTAGGAGAGACTCTGCCATCCACCATAAATAGAACAATATCGGCTTCGGCCATCGCTTCCTGAGCCTGTTTACGCACTGCCGCGTTAAATACATCTACATCTTCTGGGATATAGCCACCAGTATCAATAAACCGCAGCGCATGGGCACACCATTCGGTTTCCCCGTAAATGCGGTCCCTCGTAATGCCCTCTCGGGCATCTACAATGGCCTGACGCTGGCTAAGAACCCGATTAAAAAAGGTGGATTTACCAACATTGGGCCTGCCAACAATGGCAATGAGCGGAATCGCCATGATAAATCAGGACAACCTGCAACAGAGTGCAACTGGTCCTATTCCATCGAGGATATAGAACAAAGATTTACGATAAAGATGTCTCATATATAATTCTTTTGATAACAGAAAAACATTATTTTCGAATAGAAAGGATGTCTATCCTGTAGCTAAAATTACAAAGAGCGGGCGATGAGAATCGAACTCACATCACGAGCTTGGGAAGCTCGGGTAATAGCCATTATACGACGCCCGCAAATCTTAATATTTCATGACTTAACTATGTAGCCTAGGTTACCAACCTGGAGAACTTCCCCCAGGTTTTCCCCCCAGCAAGTTTGCCATGAGCTTTCCGGCTCCGATTACCATATTCTGCACTCTCCCGCTTCAATTCAGCAACGTCCGGAAAGGCATCTTCAAGTTCGATTTCATCAAAATGGGTATACTTACGTGTCATTTTGATATCCGAATGTCCTAACCGGTCGCAGACTTTAGCAATCGATCCCAATGCGTAATACAAACGCGTGGCAAATGTATGACGGAGATTATGAAATTTTCCATAAGGTATTTCAGCTGCTTTTACTTGCCATTTGGAAACTGTATGCGCTTTAACAAATCCACAAAATGCGGATGTGAATGAAAATCATCGAACCAAGGTTCTGTTTTCAAAAAAACCAAATCCCATGTACGTTCTTTGAAAGCTTTCTCCAGCAATTCGAATGTTCTGTCTAACTCATCCAGACTTGCAGCAACATAGGCAATTTGGACAGGAGGTATATAGTATTTTTCTGCAAGTGTATTCAATTCATTAAGCACCTTTCTTGCTTCGTTTTTTCTACCTGCCATTCCGTAAGCATGACCTAGGCCAGCTTTAATTTCCGCAAGACCATCTGAGAGATCGACTGCTCTTTGATAGACTTCGATTGATTTATCAAATTGTTTCAACTGCAGGTAAGCCATTCCAAGCCAGTCAAAACTGGGAGCATAATTCGGTGTTTTTTTTATAGTTTCCTCTAGTAATACAGCCATTTCATTAAATTGATGAGCAAAATAAAGAATCGATCCGTAGCCGATATCTGAATAAGGATCGATTGAAAGAGAGAGTGACTGTCGAGAAGATTTCAAAGCTTGCTCATGCTTACCTATTGCTGATAGATATAAAGCATACCAATGATGAGTATCTGGATTTTCTGGATTCAACTTAATAGCAATTTTAAATTCCTGTTCAGAACCCTTCCAGTCCCACTCGCTGAGTTTCATTATTCCTAGAGCAGTGTGTGCTTTATCTATTTTATTATTTATTTCAACAGCCTGCATTGCAGCCCTTTTGGCTCTAGGTATTGAATCTTCTCGCGATAAAAAGCCATAGCACCAGAGAAAAATATAGGAAATGGCCAAACCAGCATAAGCACTCCCGTCCTCCGGATTTCTTAAGATTTCTTGTTCAAATTTTGCTACCTCTTTCTCCATAGGATCACAAAATTGTTTTCCAGGAAAATTTTGTTCTATATTGACCAACGACTTTACCCTTTTCTGTGAAATATGTTATTTGTAGTTAGATTAAAAAATTATTCAATGACTTAACAATACCAAATCAGTATAATTGATAAAGATAAAATTTGATTCGTAAAACTTCTCAGTAGCGGCCCAACAGTTAATCATATCCAAATCTACCCATCATACCACAAAATGAATATGGTGCTTATAGCACCTAATCATCTCTTCTTGAATAACGCATTTTCCTTTCATAGTAAGACTCATCTTAAGATTTATTTATAATTTATATTTATCAACGATATTGATTTCTTCAACCAACCCTTTGAAATACGTTTCATACACTACCCCTGTCAGCCATTCTTTCTCATTTTCCAATTCTGTCAATGATACCATTTTATACCAAAGTTTTTCTATTGCATTCCAATTATATCCATTCGCCTTAATGGTATTCTTTTTTATTTCATCAAAGGGAAAGTTGGTCACCTTAATAATATAGGTATGTTTTTTTGAATTATTGATCAGTTCGGTAAGAGGCCTATCATCATCATCATAATGGCTGTGAGTTAATAAATTTATCATCGCATCCACATCATTCATGGCTCTATGTGCATCAAAATAAAAACCATGCCAGTAACATAAGAGTTCCTGCTTTGTATTGGTGAATCCCCTTTGCAACCAGTCAATATCATCCATAGAACAAGCCCAAACTAAATATGGTGAAACTGATGAGTCCCGATCAACAAAAGGGCGATCAAAACTAGCATTATGTGATACAACAAAATCTGTGCCTTTGAAAATATTATCTACCAAAGGCCAATCAATTGATTGTCCATCTACCATTTCATCGGTAATACCGGTTATCTGTATTATTTTTTCATCCAATTTCTCATTTGGATCATTAAATGATTCATATTCATGGTCGATAGAAATTATTTTACCTGACTTTTCTTCAAATTTCACAACTTTTACGGCCAGCTCAATTATTTGATCATTCGATTTATCCAGACCTGTTGTTTCAGTATCTAAAAACCCGATAGTGATAACATCTTCAACTGATATTAGCAGTTCAGGCATAGGTTCCCCGCATTTATACAATATTATATTATCACCATCTTTTTTTATCGAGCTAATGAAAGACATAGTAACTCCTTTTAATTCTTTAGCATTGCCACAATATGATCACGCATATATGAAGCTACATATCCCTTTGCGCCATTATCCTGCAAATGGGCTATTAGTTGATTCTGAACCGTAATACCGTAGTATTCTTCCAGCAAATACCTATAGAGCGAAAGCTGTAACGAATAGTGGTAAAAATTACAGTCGGGCACATTCTGTGTAACACTGCTGGTACCCATTTTATTACCGAATGATGCAGTATCAATCCTTTTTGATGTCTTCCAGTCTATGATCTCATATATACCAGTCGTTTTGTCCAAGGCCAATATATCTATCGTGCCAGCGATTTTTAATTCTCTACTGTAAACAATTACTTCTGAAAGTACTTCAATATCAGATTTCTTCTGGTAATTCTTCAACCAATCTACAGCCACAACCGCTTTGGATTCCCGGGGAATAACACCTTCTTTCACCCAATTCTCAATTTCTTCATGTACATCAGTACCATGCTGGCCGGCAGCGGCCCATTCATCAATAAGAGATTCAACCGTGCGATCAGCATATTTAGGGTGGGTTGCTACAAGATTTGTAGCAATTTTCTCAGAATCAAATCCTTCAAAGAACTGGTCTATTAAAGTAGTAACACTGGTAAATACAAGATCCGGTTGTGTAACCAAACTATATTCATGTTTCTCCTTATCAAGAACAATATTTTTATCTGTTAATGTATTCAAACCTGGTGACTCCTTTGTCCTGGTAATATCTGATGCAATTTCTACCGCTTATTCAAACTTTTTCAATGCACTAGCCATGAGATAAGTAAGAAAAAGAAAGAGTATAGGTAAAGGAAAATCCAATATGAATAATGGCTTTCTCAATTAATGGTCTATCTCTTAGCCATTGACTTGCTTTTAATATTTTGTTTTTCATGTAAACAAATCTACCTATCATCCCACAAACAAAAAACCCCACTAATGTGGGGTTTTCTCTTTATATAACATCTGACTAAGTTGAATAAAGGAATGCCCCCGCAAAACATGGCTTTTCTCGATGGGGGCATTAGTAAGTGGTACTATTTATTGTTAAGATTGGGAAGCTCGGGTAATAGCCATTAAAATAATCCTTGTTGAACGAGTTCTATTCCTTCATTTTCTTCTTTTAATACTTGTGTGGATTTCCCGGATAATTCTTTCCATTCTTTTTTAGTGAGCATTGATTTAGCGTTTGCCCAATTTTTCTCCCAACCTCCTTCCAGTCCCCATATTTTAATGCCCTGCGGTTCAAATTCTGTAATATAGTCAGGTAATCCCCATCCTTCTTCTAAAAACCGCTCCAATCCCACTTGATTTAGATGTTTAAAAGCTTTCAGCGTTAAAGAAGTTTGGCGTTGTTCGATAGAAAGATTACTATCAACTCTAAAAAACCCTGTTGGATTATTCGGGTTGTTTTCAATTATTCGTTCAACTTCTACTTCATTTAAACCGAAGGTATAAAAAATTAATGAGTCAATTATGCACCTTATTCTTTTTCGTTCAATTAATTCAGTGGCTAATCGAATTTCAATAGGATTTAGTTTATCAATTAAGAGCTCCCACTCTGGAATAAAGATCGGATGAATAAATAATAATTTTGCAGTTTCAAATGCAAGTCTATACAAAATATTTTTTGGTATTTCTGGAAATACTGTTTCTTCCAAAACAAAGAAACTCAAATTTAAACCACCCATTTTAAACCTAATTAAATAATCAAAAGCAAATGAATTAACGATTGCACACACACATAAATATTCAAATAAGGTTCCATTTTTTAGTGTTATTGGATTTAATGAATGGATACAGGGAAAATCCTTAACAAATCCTGCAATTGCAGTCCTACTATTTGTAGCAGAAGAGATATTCATTACAGGAATTTTGTAACCATCAATACTTGAATTATGTTCAATAAAATTTTCTCGACTCATCAAAAACTGTGGTTCAATTTTCTTGTCGTCAAATGGAATCTTTCTCCAAACTGCAGAACGACCTTTCCCTAAAACCCAGCCATTTTCACTAAAATCAAACTGACCAATCATTCTTCCTTCATAAACAGGTAATGCAATATCTCCATCATCATTAACCCATCGTCCAAGACCATCCGACTTATAACCTTCTTCAATCCATTGAGTTATCGGAGAAAACAAATGGCTGTGACTGGTCATATTGAATTCTTGTGCAAATTTCACATTCCAGCCACCTTTCACATCTTCGCCAAGCAAGGGTCTGTCTCCGTAAATTTTTTCGCAGATTTCCAAATCCATTTCGCTTTTGAATTCCATAAATGATAATGTTTTTGGACTAAACCTTTTTATTGTTTTTACCGGCATTACTATGTGAGATGGGTATGCCGATTCCCATTCCTTTATATCGTGACGCATAAAGGCACATTTTACACTTTCCGTTTTGCCACCTTTGGTGAGAATAAGCGGACCAAATTTAAAGCTGGCATGAATGTCAAAAACTTTTTTTCTGTTTTCAAACATAAAAAGCCATTCCCAGTTGGCATTTTCAATAAAAAGTGTTCTTAAATCTGTATTCCCTTTATCGGTATAAATCCCTGAAGGTGATATCATGCCTAATCTGCCACCTTCATTTATTAATTGATAAGACAGTTCTAAAAATAGTTGATAGAGATCTATTTTACCGCTGCCTTGGTGCTGATATGGGATACGTCCTTGTATATAACCCTTGCGATGATTCCTTATTGACTGCCATTTATCAAGTAGATATTGATTTTCATTACCACGACCTAAACTCACTTCAAAAGGATTATTACTTGCCTTAATAAAATTAGTTATTCCCTTGAAATATGCAGAATAATCAATCCATTCATCATAAATGGATGGATTTGTTTCAAATATTTCTCGTTGTTTTAGCAAGGCTTCCTGCTTGCCGTATGTCCTGTAAAAAGGATCATAGTTGGAAAAGAACTCTAAACTTTCAGGCTGAAGTGTGTTCCAAGGTGGGTTACCTAAAATTGCATCGAACCCGCCTTTCTCCATAAATACCTCTGGGAACTCCAATTCCCAATGGAAAAAGTGATAAGACGATTTTAAGTCTTCAACAATATTATTTATTCTTTCATCTTCATCTTCAAAATTTGATGGTTTTAATAAAGGTATTTTGTCATTATTTACCGGCCAAAACCAAATTGATATCCAACGGTCAAACTTTTTTTTCAAACGATTATATTCTTTTTCTTCTCCTATATTTTTATAAAATACTTCTTCACTATTATTTGTATCAAATAGAGAAGTTTTATTCGAAAATGTTCGTGTTTTTAAATGTGTTTGAATAGTTTCTTCGTCTGATTGTTTTTCTTCAATTATACTGTATTGATCCGAACAACGATTTAACCACTGTGCCAAATCAGGTTTTATCACATTGGTTTTTAATTGTTTTATCTTCTGGGTTAATGCACCTCTGATCCCATCACCGCCTTCGCGTTCCCAAGCCATAAATGGATAATCAGCATATTGCTTAAACCAAGTCCCAACCAATGAATTCCCTTGTTTGATGTGATGGTCTAAAAATTCAAAGGGCAGGTCTTTGTCCATGGTCTCCAGCCAAAGTGTCAGCCGGGCCAGTTCCACCGCCATACCGTTGCAATCCACCCCAAAAAGGCACCGTTCAACTATGAACCGCTTAAGTCTCGCTTTCATCTGTGCTTCCCAACCGTCATCAGTGGGGTTTATTGGCGGCACTTCAAACTGCACATCCAAAGTCAGTGGTACTTGTTCTGATGGTTTTATGATCACATTACCGTCATCATTCCTTTGTGTCAAGATGTGGGTCAACACCGATTCATAAAGCACTTCTGTTAAATACCTTGCACTGGCCACCAAAAAGGTTCCTGAACCTACCGCAGGGTCGCAAACTTTTAGGTTTAAGATATGTTTTGGTGTTTTTACCTTTTTATCTTCATCAGCCGAATTATATACCAAAGGCTCCAATGTTCGCCAAGTAGTTGGCACTGCCAATGATGGATTGGTGTAAAAAGTACCGGATCCTTTTCGCGTTCCACCCCTGCAGGATAGATACATTTCTCCCGGCTCCAACACAGAAACAATGAGTGATCGAGCTTTCTCCAGTTTCTTCTTTTCATACATCTCTTCTGAAACAGTACCTCTTAGCCTTGGAATCAGGCTTGCCACTTCCACTACTTTTACCATCCATCGTAATGATCTTCTATAAACAGTAGAATCATTTAAATGTTCAGTTGTGCTTTCTCTCAAATCACTTTCTGCCATTAATCCTTCTTCCGGTTTTAATGCACCACCTTTCTTCAATTTCTTGAATAAATTCTTAATCGCTGCATCTTCCATGGGTTCCAACAGTTTTAATGGCAGGATAGGTTCGTTACCGATATTCAGAATTACTTTTGGATCATCCTGATCTACTTTTTTCAATTCATAATCCAATAGTCCCTCATACATCATGCCAATGTATTCTGTCCGCATATCGTCAAAGTCCACCGGTTCTCTCACATATGTTGAATTTCGGCCTTGCCGTACTTTTGTTTTACCAATTTTAATGAACCGCAGAATTCGATAGACTTCATAGTCCGTAATACCGATATTGGGCTGTTCAAACAAACTCAACGCCCGCAGAACCACATCAACACTCTGTGTGTCTCCCCGTTGGAAGATGACTCCACCGTATGCTTTGAGTGGTAAGAGTTCATGTTCCGAGCCCCTATGCACTATATTGGATAATGCCAATAATTGTTGCCAGCTGGTATACCTGGTTTTCAATTCTTCTTCACCGGTTTGTTGAACCGCATTGAACAATCGAGAATACAAGCCTTCAATACTGTAATTATCAAAGAAAAAAGAATTGTCTTTCGGCAGGAGTCTCTTGGCTTCTGCATAGAATAAAATCACTTTTCGCATCACCAATCGTGTTGCCGCCTGATACACGGCATTCAGCGTATCTGCTTCTGACAGGATGGATCCAGTTCCCGGGGTGATTTTCACTATATCCAAGAATTTCATATTAGTTTGCTGTACCCGCCCGATAACAGAAGTAAGTATTTCCACCGATTGTCTAGTTTGCTCACCCAATACATCTACCAAGTCTGCTTGCCGTCTTCGTGAAGTATTGACCGCACCTAATAAAGGAAAAGAACCATTTTCCACTTTTAGAGCATCCGGATGAAGCAGAGTTAAAAAGCCGTCTAATTGATCGCATGTTTCTTCTTCATCAAACCAGGTATCCATCTGAAACTGCACCCATGAATCATCGTCCAATCCCGCGTAAACCATTATTATTTGATGCCCATTGGTCAGCATACCCAAAGACACATTTGTCTTACGAAGTAGTTCAACAAATTGAGTATAACTCCGCCTACCATTGTGTATTCCCAGCCGTTGAGACTCATCTCGCTGTAAAAGCAGAATAGCTTCCCCATTCTGATCTGTCAGCACACGCCATGGTTTAATGGGCATACCTGTTTTAGATAATATAGTAAATAGTTGTGGGATATTCTGGCCCTTCAACCAATGGTTGGAGTCATGCCCTAAAAACTCTTCAAACAAATTCGTGATCCACGCATGAATAGGATGGTGCCCACTTCTGTAAACGGACTCTTCGGATAAAAATAAATTGTAATTATCTCGTAGTCGTTTGTATTTCCAGTGCCAGGTTTCTACATGTCTTTCTTTAAAGTATTCATTTAGCACAGGGCTAGAAATAAAGATTCCACTATGGGTGAGTTCTGTCCACCATTGGAATTTAGCCATGAGAACGCCCCAAAATAATTTTTACTGCAACTGGCTGGAGATCTACAAGAGAAATTTCATATCTGTTTGAGATTTTATGATTGAGAAATCGTTTTTTTTCTCGCTCCATATAATTTAGAATGGATTGTAATTGATTGTCATATAGAAAGTTTAAAATATCAGAGTGGAATATTTTACATAATCTATTGGTGCTTGATGTAAACAACTGATCTCAATAATGGGGTTATTAATTTTACCAGACTCCAAAAGATTCCACCTGCAAATCTTTTCGAAACCTTCACCCAACATATGTTTTTCAAACGGTATTTATGACGATGTCATATTTTAAAGATTTAAATCTAAAAACAATCACTTGAATCTTGATCTGTGTGATAACCTTCAAAACAGGTTGGGTAAGGAGGGCAGAGCTTATTTCTGCTAATATTGAAAAACTCAAAATCATTTGCGCTAAACCAAATATTCGGGATCTCACAGATATCTTCAGGAATTATTCCTGCTAGCTGATTATCGTTTAAAAACAACCATCGAAGACTAGGTGTAAATTTCCCTATTTCCGAGGGAATTGCACCCGAGAACTGGTTCCCGCTTAAATCTAAATGTTCAAGATAGATCAAGTCTCCTATCTGGTACGGGATTACTCCAGTGAGCAAATTATGCGACAGGTCTAATTCTCCAGTCATATGGCTTAGATATCTTATCTGGTAAGAGATAGTACCGCTAAGTTCATTGCTACCTAATATTAGATCAGTTAAGCTCTCCATATTAAGGATTTCTGGAGGGATTGAACCACTGAGCTTATTATAACTTAAATCTAATTCGAAAAGATTATCTAATTCCCCGATTTCTTCAGGGATTTCACCTGTGAGTTGATTGCCATTTAAATAAAGATAATTAAGTTTTTGGAGACTCCCAATCTTGGCCAGAATAGGTCCTGTGAGTTGGTTTTCTTTTAAGCTGAGGAAACTTAGATCGGTCAGGTTACCTATTTCTGGCGGAATTGGTCCTGAGAATTGATTTTTTCCTAGATCCAAGTGTCGCAGGTTTGTCAGATCTCCTATTTCCGGAGGTATAGATCCGGAAGAGTTCGTATTGAATAGTTCCAATTTAACAGTATTCTTGATCGAATAATCAACTCCCCATAAATTGACACTGGGTCCTGGGCCCTCATCTTCACATCCAATAAAAACGAATGTAAATAAAGATAATAAAAGGGATAATATTTTCATCCTAAAATAAATTTACATTCAACGTATTTATAAAAAAATAATCGTATTGACTAATTTGGTTTTATCAAAAAATCAACACTTAGGAGTTATATCATCCAGTATCAATAATATCATCTTACAAATCAACTTTAATTTGATAATACTTTAGCAATAATTGATTAAATAGTGAAAATTCAGGGTTCTCATATTCCGAGTATATATTTAGATCAATGATTCAGCATAATGTTGTTACCAAAGTTTTCCCGTCTAAAATTTTTATATCACTCTGTCTGCCCCTATTAATGATTTCTTGCCAAAACCAGTTAGAACAAAGTATTGTTTTTGTTAAAAAGGGTGTCCCTTCTGATTTAGAAGTCCTCAATTTTGAATCAGACAAAAGGGGATATTTGGTAGCAGAAAAGGAATGGTCGACCTTAACAGCAAAAAAGGCAATTTTTGGAGATGATATTGCATTAAAGATTGATTTGAGTGTTTCTGATTTTGATGGAACTATTAAAATAATTTTTGGAGCAAACACATTTTCAATAATCAATAACACTGATGAGAATGGTATTTTTTTGCATGGAGCGTCTATTGGTAAAAGTATTAGACTGGGTGAAACTTCAGAGCATTTACAAAAAAATATCCCATTTCAACTAACAATTTCATATGATAATGAAATACTTACTTATAAAATTGACAATAACGCGCTTTATTCAAAACAAACTCCGATTCCTCCTGCAGGGCTTATGAAGATAATAGGCGAAAAAAATGGTTTTAAAATATCAGATATCTTTTTTAGAGGAGAATCAAAATCTTTTGAAGAATTTTTTACGAAGGAATTTTTGCTGGATCGGGCACATAAAAGTGTAGAATTTGTAGCATCAAGAATAAAAAATGATCCGAATAGGCCTTCCTTCCATTTTCAGCCAGCCGCAAACTGGAATAATGACCCGAATGGGCTAATATATTTTGATAACTATTACCATCTTTTTTATCAACATAACCCTTATGGAGATCATTGGGACTGGATGCACTGGGGTCATGCCCGAAGTAAGGACTTAGTGCACTGGGAGCATCTCCCTATCGCACTATGGCCTTCAATTGAGAAAAATGAAAGGCACGTTTTCTCAGGAAGTGGGTTTATTAGAGATGATGGTAGTCCTGTCCTTTTCTATACTTCCATTGATCAGCAGTGGAAACCTGAGCAGTGGTTGGCAACACCAGTAGATAATTCTTTGTATCAATGGGAGAAATACTCGGAAAACCCAGTTATGTCCCATGAAATTCATAATGGCCAGAAAATTTCTAGTTGGCGGGATCCATTTTTATTTAGAGATAACGGAAATACTTATATGGTTAATGGTGGTCATCCTGCTGATGGTAAAGGATCAATCATGCTTTATGAAGCCTTAAACCAGGAGCTAACAGATTGGAAATTCCTTGGAGTGCCATTTAGTGGTAATGAAAAAAACTGGGAATGTCCTAACTTTTTCAAAATTGGTGAAAAATATGTATTAATCTATTCCCCGCACGATAGAGTGAAATATTATACTGGGACTATGGACTTTAAAAATGTAGAGTTTAAGCCAGATTATCATGGGATTGTAGATTATGGTTCTCGTCTTAATGATGATATTGGTGGTGATCTGAGCTTTTACGCACCCAATACGCTATTAAAACAAGATGGTCGTAAAATTTTATTTGGATGGATTCCAGGTTTTAAGAAGAAACAAGGTTGGCATGGAGCAATTTCTTTACCAAGAGAGTTGTCAATTGATTCAAAGGGTCGATTAATACAGAAACCGGTAACTGAATTAGAAATCTTACGCGGTGACTTACTCAACTATTCAAATATTAATATAGGGAAATCTGCTGAGAGTATTGATCTTAATTCAACCCAATTTGAAATGTTGATTAAAATAGATAAAAAAGGAACCGAACATATAGGAATTCGTTTTTTAGAAGAAACTGGTAAGCAATTTGAACTTAATATTTCACCGGAAATAATTTCTGTGGGTAAAGATAAAATGAATTTAGATAAGGCTCTTGATCAAAAAATAAATTTAGTAAATTTATTTTTTGATAATACAATTATTGAAGTTTTTGTAAATAAAGGTCTAGTCTGTGCTACAAAAGTTATTTACCCAAATAAAAAGAATTTGAATTTTGAAATATTTTCTATGAATGAAAAAACGGTTTTAGAATCAATTGATCTATGGGAATTAAATAATTAATTCGGTATAAGTTCAAAATAGTAATAAAACCAAGTTCAATTAAATGTTTTTTGGTACCTTTTTGAATTTGCCAATCCTTAATAATATCTAGTTATTGTCCATATTATAGTCTAAATAATTATTATCTACAATAAAACTTACATTATCAGCACTTTACTACTAATCATGATATGTCCACCCAGGGGTTTCTTAATTAGGAAAATAATCCAGTCTAGGGGCAAAAAAACCAGAGCACAAAAACTTTCATTAACAATGGAAATCAATGGAACGAAAATATGTGCAATAAAATTAATGTATCCGTAAAATTTATCATGGGACATGAAATCAATTATCTTATTTGCTTCATATGAGTTATATGAATTATTAGTCATGGAAAAAATGGATCTGATATTTATTATCTAGATTGGTGTCTGGAGGCTTTCATCACTTTGGAATGCAACAAATCCAACTTTGTATTATCTGTCATTAACTTAGGTAGGATGATGTTGAAAACTCTAAGTCCAGTTTAGTTCTATAACGATATTCTCATCTAATTATAAAAGTTTTTACAATCGTATTATTAAGTGTGATAAAATTCTTAAATCTGCAAATATATCATAAATAGGTTTCTTGAATGACCTCCTTACTTGAAATGAAGAATATCACAAAAACTTTTCCTGGTGTTCGTGCACTAGATAAAGTCACCCTCAAACTCGATGAAGGAGAAGTTTTGGCATTGCTTGGAGAGAATGGTGCCGGTAAAAGTACTTTAATCAAGATTCTAGGAGGTGCACATTCAGCAGATTCAGGCGAAATATTTATAAAAGATAGATTAATAGAACTTAATAAACCTTCTCAAGCATTGGAGAAGGGCATCTCTATTATATACCAAGAATTTAATTTAATTCCTGAACTGACAATCCGAGAAAACATATTTTTAGGCAAAGAAAAAACTAGAAATGGTATAATTGACTATAATTATGAAAAAAGCAACACTATGCTTTTGTTTGAAAAAATTGGATTGAAGCTTAACAGCGAAGTATTATGTTCATCTCTAACAATTGCAGAACAACAAATGGTAGAGATTGCTAAAGCTTTATCAATACAATCAAAAATAATAGTAATGGACGAACCATCATCAACCCTTTCTGCTAATGAGGTTGAAAAACTTTTTTCAATAATTCGTGATTTAAAAAAGCAGAAAATTAGTATTATATATATCAGTCATCGTCTTGATGAAATTATTGAAATAGCTGATCGTGTAATGGTATTAAGAGATGGAATTAATGTAGGTGAAGAAGATCCAAAATATTCTAATCGTGATATATTAATAGAAAAGATGGTTGGTCGGCCTTTGAAATCAGAATTCCCAGAAAATAATGCAATACTAATGGGAGAAAGATTGCGTATCGAAAATATGACAGTGAAAACAAAGGTCAATAATATTAGTTTTAATTTAAAGGAAGGAGAGATCCTAGGTTTTGCAGGCTTGGTTGGTGCCGGTAGGACTGAATTAATGCACCTAATTTTTGGAATTAACAAACCTGATTCGGGTCGAATATTTCTTAATGATATTGAAACTAAAATCCGAAATCCTCGGGATGCGATCCGAAATAGAATTTGTTTGCTAGCAGAAGATCGCAAAAAATACGGTTTGGTTCTTAATCATTCCTGCCGTGAGAATTTTGGTTTACCAAATCTAAAGAAATTTATCAGATTTCTATTCTTAGATAAGAAAGAGGAAAAAAAATTATTTGATTCTTATATTAATGATTTAAAAATAAAAATTTCAGATCATGAAGCAATAGTTTCAAATCTTTCTGGCGGAAATCAACAAAAGATTGTTCTGGCGAAATGGCTCGAAACAAATTCAGATATAATTATATTTGATGAACCTACACAAGGAATAGATGTTGCTGCAAAATATGAAATATATTTACTGATAAATCAGCTCGCTAGCAAAGGGAAATCTATTATTATCGTTAGCAGTGAATTACAAGAGCTAATCGGTATATGCAATAGGATTATTGTAATGCATGAAGGGTCTTATAAAGGTGAAGTAAGTGATACTAGTACTATTACTCAAGAAGATCTATTAAAAATAGCTATTTCCTAAATCGAAGAAGTTATGATTAAGTTATTAATGAAAAGCTACGGTATGATTATGGTCCTCATCGGACTATGCATATTATTTAGTATTCTAACTATAAAAGAACAAAATCCAAATAGTAATCAAGCAGCCAATCAAATAGTTAATAAAATTCAAAAATCATATATCCAAAATGATATAATCCTATCGGTCGGTGCTTCTAATAAAGCTTCAGCACCTTTTGCTTTTTTATTAAGAGAAAAACTTGAATTGATGGGATTTAACAATATTTTATTGGTTAAAGGAATTCCCCGTGATTTACAATTATCCCTTGATAGTCTAAAATTAATTGAAAAGAAACCTGTATTAATAGCTACTAGTGGTGATGTCTTAAAATGGCGAATTATTGAAAATTTCTCTGAACTCTATCCAGAATTAGCTGATTGCAAAATTATTTCCCCAGAGACATATTTTTGGCCTGACTTTCTTAGAAAATCTAACCTTGTAGCTATAGTTGATAGGATTGTTGTTATTGCAGTTCTTGCAATTGGTATGACTATGGTGATCATTACTGGTGGTATAGATCTATCAGTTGGAAGTTTAATTGCCCTTTCTGCAGTTATTAGTACAACCATTATGAAAATCCTAGGAGGGCTGGACGCTTCAGCATGGGTAGTTTTTATTGGGTTCATTTTTGGAATTATTTCGTGTGGTATGATTGGTGGTTTGGGGGGAGCTTTAGTAGCCAAATATAAAGTACCTCCTTTTATCACAACGCTAGCAATAATGTTGATGGGTAGGGGGCTTGCATTTATGATTACTGGAGGATTCTCAATTTACCAGGTACCAAAAACATTGCCATGGTTGGGCCAAGGTACCACATTTGGATTTCCAAATACTGTAATAATGTTGATTCTACTATATTCCCTTGCTTATGTATTTATGTCTCATACCCGCACGGGGAGATACATTTATGCAGTAGGTGGAAATCAGGAAGCAGCGCATCTATCCGGTGTCCCAGTCTTTAATACTATTATTTTTGTATATGTCATAAGTGGAATAACTGCTGGTATAGGTGGTAGTATACAAGCATCACAGTTAAATACTGGGACACCAAATATGGGAATTATGTATGAACTGTATGTTATTGCTGCAGTTGTAGTAGGAGGTACTAGCCTTGCTGGTGGATCGGGTAAGATTTTAGGTACACTGATAGGAGTATTCGTAATATCAGTAATTCAAAATGGAATGAATCTTCTTGGAATTGAAAGTTATACACAACAGGTTGTACTTGGTTTGGTAATTCTCATGGCAGTGGTTTTAGATAGATCACGTATTATAAAATTATAGAGCTAACATTTGGAGATGAAAATATGGTAAAAAAATATAAAATTAGTTTAATTACCAAATGTATCACAGTTGTATTGCTCTTTTTTTCATGCAACACAAAGTCAGGGTTTAAAGGTAAAATAGGAATGACATGTCTCGACCTGACTAATCCATTTTTTAAATTGATAGCAAACGTTATGCAATTAGAAGCTAAAAAATATGGATATGAACTAATCGCTCTTAGCGGAAATCAAGATCCGGCAACACAAAATAACCAAATAACAGATTTTGTGGCTCAAGAATATGATGCGATATTTTTAAACCCAGTTGATTCCAAGTCTGCAGGAGAAGGTGTAAAAAAAGCTTATTCTGCAGGTATTCCCGTTTTTACATTTGATATTCAAGTAACTGATGATGACGCTAAAAAATTAATCATCTCACACATTGGAAGTGATAACTATCAGGGTGGACGCTTGGCAGGTGAGAGTATGATTAAAGCAACAGGTGATAAAGGTAAAATTGCTATACTCAGTTTTCCTGAGATTACTTCCTGCCAGTTTAGAGTGAATGGCTTTCGTGATATTTTAATAGAAAATAATAGTAGTCTTCAGATAGTTACCGAACTTTCAGCAAGAGGTAATCGAAACGATGGATTCAGCGTTACTAACGATATTCTTCAGGCCCATCCTGATATAGTTGGAATTTTTGCCATAAATGATCCTTCGGCGTTGGGAGCTTATGCTGCTATTCAAAAAACTGGTAAAGTTGATCAGATAACTATTGTTGGGTTTGATGCATCACCAGCAGGAAAACAGGCCGTCTTCGAAAAAATATTATATGATTCACCACAACAATTTCCCCGTAAAATGGCTACAGGTACAGTAGATGCATTTATTGCTTATTCCGAAGGGAGAAAAGTATCAAAAAATAATTTTATTGATTGTAAACATTATTATTATAACGATTCAATAAAAGATTCCAACCGAGTAAAAGAGCAGTGGTAAATATAATTCAGGGTTTGTTTTAGATATTGTTACCATTATGTATTATCTAGCAGGCTACAGATTTAATAACCATAATCCAAAACAGTAACGTTAATGGTACTCTTAAGTATAATTATTCGACTTCCAATAGGGAATTACCAAGGATTTGATGGTTGAATTTTCCAGGCACTTAGTTCTGGAATTTGA
>CAJWLO010000045.1 GCA_913043235.1 uncultured Fidelibacterota bacterium | reverse complement strand
GGTCAATGTAGCAGCATGTTCTCCTGAATCAAGTCCTATTCCGGCTGCTTCTACTCCTACAATTTTTACATCGTCTTTGAGGAAAGTATAAAACAATCCCAAAGCGTTGGAACCACCGCCAACACATGCTACAAGTCGATCAGGTAAATTCCTCCCTGATTGTTCAAAGAATTGCTGTTTAGTCTCCTTACCGATTACAGATTGGAAATCCCGAACCAACATAGGATAGGGATGGGGACCAACTGATGAACCGATTAGATAGTAAGTTGTATCTACATTAGTTACCCAATCACGGATAGCTTCGTTTGTTGCATCTTTTAAGGTCTTACTCCCAGAAAATACAGGGCAAACTTCCGCGCCCAAAAGATTCATTCTAAACACATTTAGTTTCTGTCGACGGATGTCTTCTTCGCCCATGTAAATTATACATTCCAAACCGAATCGAGCAGCCACAGTCGCTGTTGCTACGCCATGCTGACCGGCACCGGTTTCGGCAATAATCCGTTTTTTCCCCATTCGCTTGGCCAATAAGATTTGACCCAAGGCATTATTAATTTTGTGGGCACCTGTATGGTTCAAGTCTTCTCGCTTAAGCCACAAATTGAATCCCAATTCTTCAGAAATGTTATAAGCATAATAAAGTGCCGTTTCCCGTCCGGAATAGTGTTTTAGTAAACTGCTTAATTCATCTTGGAATGTGGAATCTTTTTTCGCTTCAGCGTAAAGGTTTTCCAATTCTTCCAAGGCTGGAATAAGCGTTTCAGGAACATATTTACCACCAAATTGTTCAAAATGACCATATTTGTCAGGAAGGTTATAATCTTTGAATTTGTTATACATTTTATGAATTAATTACGGGTTCATGTATTTCTGAGAACTTAAACACATTAACACATCGCTTTTTTTGTTCCATATTCTTAATTCTATTAAATAGATTTATCATTTTAGAATGATCCTTAACCCCGGGAATTGACTCTATTCCACTATTTATATCGACTGCTGCCGGATTCATCGATGCAATAGCATCTAATATATTGTCCGGATTTAACCCTCCAGATAAAATGATGGGCGTTTCAGTTTCAGCTTTCTGTATAGACCAGTCGAATATTTTCCCTGTTCCACCATAATGATCTTTACAGAAAGTATCCAACAAGAACGCATCTACTTTGTAATCATTGATCACGGATAAACTTTCGGTATCTTTGACTCGGAGCGCTTTGATCACTGGCACATCAAACTGACTGCAGAATTCTGGTGATTCATCCCCATGAAGTTGGATCATGCTAAGTGGGACAGTTTGAATCGCTTCATCGATTAATGTTTTATCATGATTTACAAAAACACCAATTCGAGTAATATCAATTGGCAATTGATCTGAAATATCTTTTGCTTGCTCTGTAGAAATATAACGGGGACTTTTATTATAAAAAATGAAGCCAATGGCAGAAGCACCATGATTCACTGCACATTGAGCATCAGCTAAATGGGTAATACCACAAATCTTAGTTGGAATCATACAACACCCTCAAGTAAACATTCTAATGCTTTTCCAGGATATTTAGTCCTCATTAAGGAAGTCCCAACAAGCACTGCATCATATCCTAGATCAGATACATATTTTAATTCATCGCCTTTCTTAATTCCGCTCTCGGCGACTTTGATAGAATTGACCGGTAATTGTTTTACCATCTTATCAAAATAGGAAATGTCAGTTATCATGGTTTTCAGATTACGACAGTTTACACCTACAATATCTGGAGAAATTTCCGCAACGATCTCAGCATTCTCTTCCGAATGGATTTCCACTAATGCTTCCAGGTTCAATTCTTTTCCAAAATTGATCAATTCTGAAATATTTTGATCAGTTATTGCTTCTGCAATCAATAAAAAAGCATCAGCATTGGCAGCTCCTGATTCCATGATCTGTTGGCTATTAATAATGAAATCTTTCCGAAGAACAGGGATGGATACAACATCCTTTACTGATTTCAAAATATTAATATGCCCTCCAAAAAATTGTTCATCAGTGAGTACAGAAATGGCCGAAGCACCAGCAGATTCATAATCTTTGGCAATCTGCATGGGATCTGCATTGGGAAAAATATCTCCTTCGCTAGGGGATTTCATTTTTATCTCAGCGATGACTGAAATTCCGGAAGATGAAAGGGAATCTTTCAGGCTTAATGTATTAAACGGTTGAATAGTACCAGCAATTGCATCCATGTCCTCCATATCTTTTCGTTTTACATCTAATATTTGTTCAAGAATGTTCATTTTATGAGTTGTATTAGTACATTGAGTGCGGCACCAGAGTCCAATGATTCCACTGCTTTCATTAATCCTTCTTTCAGGTTTTGGGCTTTTCCACCCACCATAATTCCTGCAGCTGCATTGACCAGAACAACATCCTGTTTTGGTCCTTTTTCACCATTCAAGATAGCACGAATCATATCCGCATTTTCTGCCGGTTCTCCCCCTTGTAGATCATCTAAAGAAACCTGATCCAAACCTAATTCCCTTGCATCCAATTCAAATGTAATGACATCACCGCTGTTTTTCATTTGACTGATCCTGGTGGTGGCGGTGGTAGAAATTTCATCCAAACCATCCCGGCCATGAAAGACCATTACATCGGTGGACCCCAATGCTTTTAACACATTTGCCTGGACATCTGTCAGATCCGGATGAAAGATACCCATGGCTTGGGATTTCACATTGGCAGGATTGCACAGTGGCCCTAAAAGGTTAAATACGGTTCTGATGGCTAATGCTTTTCGGGCACCGATGGCATGCTTCATAGCAGGGTGATAGTCAGGGGCAAACATGAAGCCCAATCCAATCTGTTCAATATCTTCTATAGACATTTCCGCCGGTTTATCGATAACAATGCCCAATGCTTGGAGCACATCTGCAGAACCTGATTTTGATGTCATGGAACGGTTTCCATGCTTGGCTACATGTACACCAGCACCGGCAACTACAAAAGTCGCCGCAGTTGAAATATTGAATGTCCCCGATGCGTCTCCACCAGTTCCGCACATATCAATTGCTGGAGAGTCCAACCGTACGCTGACCATTTTCTCGCGCATAGCCTGGGCAAATCCAGTGATTTCATCAATCGTTTCGCCTTTCGCTCGGAGAGCCATCAAGAATCCAGCGATCTGAGAATCATCATATTCACCAGACATAATGGATAGCATCACATTGAATGCTTCCTTTACAGTGAGATTTTGTTTATCAAGTAATTGTTCTAATACATGTTTCATAATTCAATCTCTAAGAAATTTTCAATAATCTGTGTACCATTCTCGGTTGCAATCGATTCCGGGTGAAACTGAACCCCATAAACAGGATATGATTCGTGTTCAATTCCCATAATAAGTCCATTCTCCAATTCAGCTGTTATTTTTATTTTTTCTGGCAATGATTCCTTATCCGAAACAAGTGAATGATAACGCATTGCATTAAACGAACTATTCATATTTTTAAAAAGAGTACACGCATTGTGTTTAATGGTGGCCGTTTTCCCATGGATGATCTCCGATGAAGGAATTACTTTCCCACCATATGCTACAGTGATAGCTTGGTGCCCCAAACAAACACCTAGGATTGGTACCTTATTCCCGAATTTTTTAATTATTTCAATGGAATGGCCCGCATCTTCAGGTCGGCCCGGACCAGGAGATATTACAATATGAGAAAGATCCAAAACTTCAATTTCATCCAAATCAAACTGGTCATTCCGTAGAACTTTTACATCTGGATTAATGGACCCAATGTATTGCACCAAATTGTAGGTGAAAGAATCGTAGTTATCAATAACAAGAATCATGCCACTAAACCATTTTCAGCTAAATCAATGGCCGCCATAATGGCTTTGGCCTTATTAACAGTTTCTTCAAATTCTTTAGTAGGATCTGAATCATGAACGATTCCTGCCCCGGATTGAAAATGAACTGTTCCATCCTTGATGATCATGGTACGGATGGCGATACAAGTGTTCATATCTCCTGTAAAATCAAAAAATCCAACAGCACCAGAATAAATGTTACGTCGCTCTGGTTCTAAATCGTGGATGATCTCCATGGCTCGGATCTTTGGTGCTCCAGTGACCGTTCCCGCTGGGAAGCCACTCATGAGCGCATCGAAAGAATCTTTATCTGAAGCCAGTTTCCCTTTCACATCGGAAACGATATGCATGACATGGGAATAATTTTCAATGACCATATTCTCTGGAATGGTAATAGATCCAAACTTGGAAACGCGTCCCACATCATTCCGCCCCAAATCCAGAAGCATAAGATGTTCGGCACATTCTTTTTCATCATTGATCAAATCATATGCCAATGCTTTATCTTCGTCTTCAGATATACCTCGGTGTCTTGTACCTGCGATTGGACGAATCTCAATAGTCCTATCTTCAACTTTTACCAAGAGTTCGGGCGAAGCGCCAATAATATTAAAATCATTTATTTTTAAATGGAACATGTAGGGCGATGGATTAATGTTTCGCAAAGCCCTATAGAGAGTAGTGGATTCAACCGGTGACTTCCGCTCAAACCGCTGGCTCAAAACCAATTGAAAAATATCTCCTTCCACAATATGCTTCTTTGCTTTTAGTACGGCAGACTCAAATGTACCTTGATCAAAATTGGATGATACTTCACTTTTTTCTACACAGACTGGTGTTTGATAATCCATATCAGAATGGAGCGTTTCCCCAATCACATCCACACGAGCATGCGCTGCATCAAATTGGTATTGTAAATCTTGAGATACATCTACATTCACATTGGAGATTACTAGAGCAGATCCTTTCAAATGGTCAAATGCAACCATATCTTCAAAGAGCATGAAAACCGCATCAGGAATATCAATAGCCGAATCTGTGTGTATTGGTATATTTTCCACCCAGCCAATCGTTTCATAACCAAGATATCCCACCAACCCGCCGGTAAAAGCAGGAATACCTGGTAGCTTAACCATATTATATTGAGATTGGATATCACGGAGAAGATCAAGAAAAGATGTTTTCACTTCTGTTGATTCTCCATTTACTGTGACAGTAGTTTTACCATTCTTGTTTATAAAAATCTTTTGGGGATTGGTACCCACATAAGAATAACGGGCATATTGGTTTCCTTTTTCCACAGACTCCAGCATGAAAGCATGTTCCACTTTTTCGGATAAATGTACCCATGCCGCTACGGGAGTTAGTAGATCAGCTAGGATCCGTTTATATACGGGTATGGTCTGGTATCCCTGTGCGACCAAGTCCTGAAATTCTTCGTATATGAGTTGTGTTTTATCCATATTTATGCAAAAAAAAACCCCGATGATTTATCGGGGTTAAATGCAGTCAGCATGTACAGGTCTTCCTGAGACTACAAAACCCCTCTCTGGCTAAAATACCAATACCAGACAATGAAATTTCCTGTGTAAATGCAATTCATATGCTGGTATATTAAGGTAAGGAGTCCAAGGTTACTAATACTATTATTCTTCAACTTGAAATTTTTTAGAGATCTCAAATATTGGTTTTAGTATCTTAGTAATGGCCTTTCGATCTAGCTTACCTTTCAAATTATCGGCTAACCTTTCAATTATTTCTTTTTCACGATTTGGATGGTATATATCTATTGTAGAAATTGACTTGATCTGTCCTATTTCTTTTACTGCTTTGAACCGTTGAACTAATATATCCAGCATCCGATCATCAAGATCATCAATCTTGGATCTTAATTTTTTAATTTTCTTATCTGTATTCAATCTAAAATATCATCAATTAAATTATTGTAAAATCAAGCCCTACAACACCATTTATCTCCGCATGAATTTTATCTTCTTTTTTTATTGTACTGACTCCAGTTGGAGTCCCTGTGAAAATTAAGTCCCCTGATTTTACCTGAACTTCACTAGCCAGATTACGGACAATTTCTCTTGGAGCCCAGATCATATCCCTGCAGGAACCAGATTGTCGCACTTCTCCATTTACTGTCAATTTCAATGAAAAATTGGAAAAATCGAAATTATTATCTGCTTGGATAATTTTAGATATTGGGGCTGCGCCCGCAAACACTTTAGCCGAGAACCATGGCTTCCCTTCTTTTTTTGCCTGAGTCTGCAAATCACGACGGGTCAAGTCCACACCAACAGCAAAACCATAAATATTTTGTTCTGGTCCCATAGCCAAGACCAACTCTACCTCATGCTGAAGGTCTAAGGTAGATGTGGGATAGGGGATATTGTTACTCGCAGGGGTAACGGTCCAACCTGGTTTAGAAAAAAAAACGGGCGGTTGAAGTTCATCTATTCCCATTTCTCGTGCATGAGCAGCATAGTTGCGACCCACACAATAGACCATATTCACTGGAAATTGGTTTTTACTTCCTCGCACAGATATCAATACGGGTTTAGAATGTTCTACAACAAATTTTGTCATTAAACCACAAAAAGAATTAATTGCATTACTTGGTCATAATCATTTGTTGTAAATGCAATTGTTTTAGGATCTATGAGATTTGCCCCTGGATAATGGGAAGCTCTGTAAGCCAACTGCTGTTTGTTGAACCCGATGTGAACTATAAATGACTTGGGATGATCCCACAGACAATCGGACAGTTCCCCTGAAAGGGCAGACTTAACCTTGCCCCTGATGGCCTTCAGCGCATCCAAAGGGTGAATACTGATCGTCGAATTACCCACTCCAACCATGGTGGCAACCGTTGCGGTCCCGGGACTCACTTCCTGAACCTCTTCACACAATCCCACATCGCCCGATAGGAATACAACCGGCACACCATGTTTAGCAGCAATGTTACCATGGAGAAAAAACTCAGATATCTGACGATCATTGATAGTGATAAAATCCAGTTTTGATGATGATAAAGTATGTGCCAAGGGATTTCCTCCCTGCCCTGCACGAGAGTGGTAACCTACCATCATTAAAGCATCAAATGAATCATCCAATTCCTGTACCATAGAGTAAGGATGGCCACTCCAGCCCCGAATCAGTTTTACTCCTTTGGGCAATGTTCCCGCTAAAATATTACGCCCAGAATAATGGGCATCCTTGACCCAGATCTCCTTTGCATTCGCATCCAGAGCTCCTTCGCAGGCGGCGGCCACTTCCAGGGACATTTGTTTTTGGAATTGTCCATATTCAGATTTATCATGATCTACTTCATCCCAGTGTGTCACCCCGGTGACACCCTCCATATCTGCGCTGATATATATCTTCATTTAATTATTATTGAATAATTCCTATGCTAATATTGGTTTAAAAAGTTAGGTTAAACACGTTATTATTCATCACCATGCAATTATTATAATACTGAAATAATACGAATAAAACTTAAAAGGCTTAAAAAGATGCCAACATTATTTGCAAAAATAATTTTTACTTTCACTGCTTTATTTTCTCAAAATATAGATAGAGATTGGGACCAGGGAAGGTATGATACCCAGCTCTTATCCTTCCAAGTCAATACCTTTTCAAGCGGGTACAGTATTCCCTGGGGTATGGCATTTCTTCCAAGCGGTGAATTATTGGTCTCAGATATTTCCGGTTCTCTATGGCGGGTATCAAAGAACGGACGTAAAAAAAGGAAAATTGGAAACTCCTTATCGGTTTATTATAAAGGCCAGGGTGGCTTGCTGGACGTGCAGGTGCACCCTGATTTTGAGTTGAACAAACTTATCTATATGTGTTATAGTGATATAAAGCATAAAAACCGAAGCCATACCACGGTCGCAAGAGCTGTATTGAATGATCATCAATTGGAAAACTTTCAGATTATTTACCAAGTTCCGGAACAATTATTTACTAAAATATCACGTCATTTCGGTTCTAGGATCGTATTTGATGATGCCGGCTACTTATATTTCAGTATTGGCGACAGGGGCATGCGTGACCAAGCGCAGGACATTACACTGCCCAATGGCAAAATCCATCGTATCCATGATGATGGCAGCATCCCTAAAGACAATCCTTTCTATCATCAAAAAGGTGCTGCCCGCACCATATGGACCTATGGTAATCGTAACCCTCAGGGTCTCGCAATTCATCCCATTACTGGCACTATCTGGGAAGCCGAACATGGACCCCGTGGTGGAGATGAATTAAATATAATTTATAAGGGTCATAATTACGGATGGCCGGTCATCACCCATGGCATCAATTATATTGGCACTAAGATTACAAATTTCACCTATAAAGAAGGTATGGATCAGCCAGTATGGCACTGGACACCTTCGATTGCTGTATGCGGAATTCAGTTTTACGATGGAGAAGCTTTCCAACCTTGGCAAAATAACCTTTTAGCTGCATCCTTAAAATTCGAGCGCTTGCATCGAGTGGTTATTGAAAACGGAGAAAAAGTAGACGAAGAAATTATTTTTGATGCTGGAAGCAGGGTTCGAGACGTAGAAGTTGGCCCTATGGGCCTGATTTACGTAGCTTTGGAAGATCCGGGCCGGATCGTGCAACTAAGTCCTCTAAGGAAAACACCAGATCTGAATCGTCGCAATTAGAGAAACTTTCCTAAATGTCCCATGAGGTCTACAACCCTGTTAGAATAACCCCATTCATTATCATACCAGTTTAGTGTTTTTATAAAATTACCTCCGATAACCCGTGTAAAGGGTGCATCAAAGATCGATGAATATTGATTCCCAATTATATCTGTAGAGACAACCGGCAAAGTGGAATATTCCAAAACCTTTGAAACTGGACCATTGTCAGCCGCCGCACGAACAACATCATTTACATCATCAACAGTAACACTCTTCTCTATGCGTACATTAAAATCTACTACTGAGCCATCAGGCACAGGAACCCGCATGGCGATTCCATCCAACTTACCATTCAGTTCTGGAAGGACTTGGCCTACGGCACGGGCTGCACCAGTCGTTGTAGGAATGACATTTTCAGCGGCAGCTCGACTCCTGCGCCAATCGGAATGAGGAACATCAGCCAAACGCTGATCATTTGTATAGGCGTGAATAGTATTGATGACACCTAGTTCAATTCCAAAAGCTTCATGGATCACTTTGGCCATAGGCGCAAGGCAATTGGTGGTACAGCTGGCGTTGGAAATAATGCGGTGATCTTTTGTTAGGCCATCATCATTTACACCCAGTACAACAGTATAATCAATTTCATCCTTTGCGGGAACGGTCAGCACCACTTTTTTTGCACCTGCAGAAAGATGATCTTCTAGCTGAGCTCTCTGCCTAAAAATCCCCGTGGACTCTACAACAATATCCACCCCCATTTCACCCCAGGGTAATTGATCAGGAATTCGTTCTGCCAAAAGTTTCACCCGCTGATGATCAACCATTAATACATCTCCTTCAAGGGAAACATTGCCGGGAAACCGACCCATGACGGTATCATATTTCAATAAATAAACAAGAGCACCTTTATCAAATATATCGTTGATGGCCACTACATCAATTTCTTTTTGTTTCATCAGGACTCGAAATACAGACCTTCCAATTCTGCCAAATCCATTCACAGCGACTCGCATCAGGATATGCTCCCTGCCCCATAGAGCGCAATCGTATCTAGGATCCGTTTAGCAAAACCCCAACCATTATCGTACCAACAAATAGTTTTCAATAATGTTTCCGATGTTATCATAGTAGCTTTAGCGTCAAAAATCATGGTTTCCTCACGCCCGTTCACATCACTGGAGACAATAGGATCATCTGTAAACCCCAAAATACCCTTATACCTGTTTTCTGCTTCCTCCTTTAGTAGCTGATTTACTTCATCAACGGCTGGTATTCTTTCAAGTTCCGTAGTTAGATCAACACAGGAACCGTTTGGAACTGGAACATTAAATGCAATCCCATCCAGTTTACCAGCAAATTCAGGCATTATTTTTTCCACGAACTCTGGAGCATCTGTGGTGTTGGGAATAATATTTTCAACTGCTGATCTGCTCCTACGGAGGTCCAGTCCTATGGCATCTGCCAACGGCTGGTCTGAAGTAAAAGCGTGTATTGTAGTCATCATCGCACGCTTAACGGAATAATGCTCATTTAGGATTTTCAGCATCAGAGCCAAAACTTGGGTGGTGGAAGATGTAGCAGAAATAATTTTATCTGATTGTTGAATAGTATGTTCATTTACACCATGAATTATAATACGGTCAATTTCATCTTTTGGTGTACGTGAAACAATGACACGTTTCGCCCCAGCTTGGATATGCTTATCCAATTCATTGCGCCATAAATATCTACCTGTAGCATCAATAACTACATCTACATCCAGTGTAATCCAAGGCAGTTCTCCAGGTTTATCTCCAGGCAAAATTCGAACTTTTTTTCCATGGATGACAAAACTATCACCATCTAGTTCTACAACATCATTCAGTTTCCCATGAATGGAATCCCGAACGAGCAGATAATGGAGTGCTTCCACATGGCTATGCTCACTTATAGCAACAATGTTAAAACGGGGATCTTGATAGGCCAATCGAAAAAGGTTCCGGCCAATACGACCGAAGCCAAACAAGGCGATGTTTATGGGACGATTAATATTTTACTCTTCTTTATATTATTAAGAATACATTAGTATATAGATTCTAATCTTAAGTATCTTATCAACATATTTCCAATATTTTTAGCAAAACTATCTTAATTTTATCCTTCATCCGTAATGGATTAATAGCATTAATTATATAAGACTATCGGCTCGTATGAGGCCAGATAGTTGTTTTACTAAAATCCTTTAGAAAAATGTAATCGGGTTTCGTTTAAATTTACAAACCGACCCTATATTGGAAAAATTAGCTTCAAATAGTTTTGACTGATTTTAACCTATCGCGTCCTTGCCGGTTTCACCGGTCCTTATGCGGATACACTCTTCGATAGGTAAGATAAATATCTTGCCACGGCCTTTTTCTCCATCTTTTTTAGCAACAGTAGTAATTGCTTCAACAGCAGGGTCCACAAAATCATCATTGACTGCAATCTCCATTCTCACTTTTTTCAGAAGGGTGATTTCATGAGATATCCCGCGATAGACCTCCTGCACTGGTATTTCTTTACCCTGTCCTCTTGCATTAGTAACGGTAAACTTGTGGATGCTTCTTTTAAGAAGTTCTTCTTTAATAGCTGGTAATTCTTCCGGCTGAATAATTGCAATAATTAATTTCATTGATCAATTCTCCTATTCTACAGTGAAAATTTGAAAGCCGGCATATGACTCCATATCATGTTCACCAATATCAAGTCCTATAATTTCTTCATCTTCTGACACTCTTAAGCCCACAGAATATTGCAATGCCGAAAATATCAGGAATGAACTAATTAGACAAAATAATCCATATGATAAAACACCTAAAGCCTGTACTGATAGACTATGTTCAGCACTGAAAATGCCTACCGCAAGCGTACCCCATATACCGCAAATAAGATGGACAGATATAGCACCAACCGGATCATCAATTTTCATTTTATCTAATTGAATTACAGACAAAACAACAATAACACCTGCAATAAAGCCAACTAATACAGAATTCATTGGGCTGATAACATCTGCACCAGCGGTGATACCGACCAACCCCGCCAATGACCCATTTAATATCATAGATAAATCTGGTTTTTTACTTACATACCAGGATGTAATCATAGCTCCAATCACACCCGCTGCTGCAGCCAATGTAGTTGTAACGAATACTAGGGATACACCGCCTGGGTCTGCAGAAAGAACCGATCCACCATTAAATCCGTACCAGCCAAACCATAACAGAAATACACCAATAGCTGCCAAAGGCATATTATGGCCTAGGATTGGTTTAATTTTTCCATTTTGCCCAAATTTTCCAATTCTAGGTCCTACTAAAATTGCACCTACAATTGCAGCCCATCCTCCAACACTATGTACCAGAGTGGATCCAGCAAAATCATAAAATCCCAATTGGTCTAACCAGCCCGCACCCCACTTCCAAGAGCCTGCAACTGGATATATTATTGCTACATATACAGTTGAAAATATCAGGAAGGATGATAATTTTATCCTCTCTGCTACTGCTCCAGAAACAATGGTAGCTGCTGTTGCTGCAAACATAGCTTGAAAAATAAAATCTGTAAAATAAGTATATGCTCCATCAGCATAACCAATTAATCCTGCCGTGCCACTAGGGTTAGTTATACCAAAACTGGAAAAACCAAAATATCCATTAAATTCTCCTGGATACATGAGGTTAAACCCACAAACAGCATAAGTGAGAATACCAATTGCAATGATAGACACATTTTTAAATAGGATATTTACGGTATTTTTTGATTGGGTGAGCCCTGACTCCAAACATGCGAATCCCAAATGCATGATAAATACTAAAAATGTTGAAACCAGCATCCATGTATTATTTACCATAAAAATAGCATCAGCTGCTGTTGGTTCACCATTTGCTAATAGGGTTGATCCGAGCATTAAAAATAATATTCCCGGAAGTTTTTTTGCACTTATCATTTATTATTCCTTTTAATTTTTCTTAGAAACTTTTACCAACCACAAGAAACGTGGTTTCTTGATTCGGATTTAAAATCCAAGAACATCTGTAATTACCATTGCTGGCAGTTATCCCAAACTCAACTAGGTCAAATTTATCTGTACCATCTTCATTATCGATTACGGTATACATGCCATTACCCAAGCCTAGACTAAAAGGACCATAGCTCAGGTTGAGATAAGCAGATGAATTGTCTGCCCCAGGCTCATGAAAAAAAATACCCCCGTATACACTTACACCTTTAAACTCACCAGATGCACCAGCTTCAACAAAGTGGGCACCAGAATCCGGGTCAAAATCAAAAAAATTATCATTGGAACCTGAATTTGTTGGAAAAAAATAATCAGTGAGAGTAAAGGATAATGATCCTATACTGTAGGATACGAAGAGATCATTTTCACTACTTTGCCCACTAAACTGCCACGCACTCCAGGCACCCAATGTGACTGGACCAGTGGTATAGGAAATCCCTGGCTGGATGGATGGATTGTTGCCAAAATCTGTACCCCTCCATATATACCTGCTATAGATATCACACGAAACTCCCCATGATGATTTTTCTTCCTGTGCGTATAGAGCTGTAAGGCCTAAAATTGCAACTAAAAAACATATGCTTATTTTTCTAAACATGTCCGAATTCCTTAATATATTAATATAATTAGTAGATATTAATTATATTATTAATTATATAATGATTTATATATTTAATTTTAATTTATATATAATTAGATAGCAATAACTATTTTTATATATTTTAATAAATAATGGATAAATTTCTAATAATATATAATTAATTTACTTTATAATAATATATTTTAATATTATATCCTATATAATCTAAAATTATTATTTACAGTCGGTATTGATACTTTGCAAACTACTCATTCAGGACCACATTAATTCGATCCGCAACATGCAAGTTGTAGATAGTATCTATGTCTATGATATCCATAGCTTTAGGTTGCAATTTTTTAAAAAACTGTTTTTCATGATCCCAATTATCTACAATCCTCTTCCCTATGGATGAATCTGTATGAAAAATATGGTTTCTTATAAACTTAAGTACCAAATTTTGGTCTCTGGTACTCAGCTCAACCTCATTAATAAAATCATTATTTATATAGTTTTCTAATTTTTTTCTTTTGGCAAATACATAAGCCATTCCCCCAGTCATGCCGGCACCAAAGTTTTTTCCTATTTCACCTAAGACAATGATTGTTCCCTGAGTCATATATTCACAACCGTGATTTCCTATTCCTTCTATAATACCCGATGCACCGCTGTTTCTAACAGCAAATCGTTCTCCTCCCCGACCCGCAATAAATACTTCTCCCCCGGTCGCTCCATATAGAGCAACATTCCCAATAACCGTATGATCTTTATACTGTCTGCGGATCATTTCCGGCATTCTAATGGTAATCAATCCTGAAGACATACCTTTTCCCACATAATCATTAGCAATTCCCTTCAAGCGAAGTTCGATGCCTTTATTTAAAAATGCTCCAAAACTTTGACCTGCTGTTCCAAATAAACGACACTGAATACTTCCTTTAAAGTTATTTCTTCCAAATAGAAAGGCGATTTCACCAGATATCCGTGTTCCGATTGCTCTATCCGTATTTTTTATATTTTTATAAACTACAGAATAGCCATGGGTCAGGAATTCTGATCTGATTTCATCGAGGATCTCTTCATCAATGGTTTTTTCCAGTCTCACATCTGAGTATTTCACTTTCATGTCGGATACCAATGGTAGCCCTTTTTTCATATGTTTATTTAGTATAGAATCAAAGTTAAGACCACGGTTTTTAATATATCTTTTATAGGTACTATTAATTTTCAATAGATCAGTACGACCTATAATTGATTGCAAATTTGCATATCCAATTCGGGATAATTCTTCTCGTAATTCCTGCGCAATCCTTTCCAGGTAATTACTAACACTCTCTGCTTTTCCCTTGAATTTTTTCATAAACTTTTCATCATTTGTCGCGATTCCAGCAGGACAAGTATTTAAGTGACACTGCCTGGCCATGATACAACCCAGAGCAACCAGGGCGGCCGTGCCAAAATCGTATTCCTCCGCTCCAAGGATAGCCGCAATAGCAACATCCCTGGACCACTTCATCCCACCATCGACTCTAAGAATGACTCGATCCCGCAGTCCATTAGCATAAAGAGTCTGGTGTACCTCCGACAATCCATACTCCCAGGGAAAACCTGTGTGCTTTATTGAACCCAAGGGGCTAGCACCTGTACCTCCGTCCGCTCCAGAGACTAGTATAATGTCTGCACCTGCCTTAACAACTCCGGAAGCAATTGTTCCAATTCCTGGCTGAGCTACAAGTTTCACAGATATCTTGGCTTGCGGGTTTACCACTCTTAAATCATGGATCAATTGTTTAATATCTTCGATACTGTAAATATCATGATGGGGTGGCGGACTGATCAGTGGCATACCAGGAGTGGCAGATCTAGCAGAAGCGATAAGGTTAGAAACTTTAAATCCAGGCAACTGGCCTCCTTCACCTGGTTTTGCGCCCTGTGCCATTTTTATTTGTATTTCCCTAGCTGCTGCAAGATACTCAACATTAACCCCAAACCTCCCACTCGCAATTTGCTTTATATATGAGTTTACATTTTTATCAGGGTTGGAGATACTGTATCGGTCTTCCAATTCACCTCCCTCGCCTGTATTGCTTCTTGCGCCAGCCAGTGTAAAACCTCGTGCAAGTTCTCGATGGGTTATTTCCGATATCGCTCCAAATGAGATACCTCCTGAACCAAAACGTTTCAGAAGTGAATCTGTAGGTTCAACTATTTCAATATCTATACAAATTCGTTTACTTGTTATAGTCAGAAAATCTCTAATGTATACTGGATTGTTTCCAGGCGAACTTTTTATCGGCTGTTTACCTGCGGCTTCAAATTGTATATTTTTAAAGATCACCGGGGAAAATCCGTGCTGTTCTCCATGCTTTCTGAATCTGAATAATCCCTTTTCAACCAACATACCTTTTCCCTTTTCAAATGCTAAATGATGGCGTCGCAATAACGAATTATGCACATGGTCAAGTTCAATTCCGCCCAAGTAACTTGGGATGGAAGGGAAATATGTTTTAGAAATTTTTTGCCCCAAGCCAAGGGAATGCATTAACATACTCCCATGGTAGCTGCTGATGGTGGATATACCCATTTTGGACATGATTTTGAGCAAGCCTTTTTCTAGGGCGTAGCGATAGTTGCTCATTTTTTCTGGCCAATCACTTTCTTTAAAATGTTCCCTGATCAGTTCATAGGCAATATAGGGATACACCGCACTGGCTCCCAGAGCAATTAAAACTGCTATATGATGATCTTCAACAACATCACCTGTAATACAGATAATTGAGACTTTGCTTCTTAATTTCTTTTCAACCAGATAATGATGGATTGCGGAAACAGCCAAGGGCATTGGTATGGGCAGGGTACCACACTTCAATCCTTCATCACTTAAAAAAATAATCTTTGCACCATTTTGTACAGCCTTCACAGAATCATGATTTATTCGCCGAAGTCTCGAACTTAAACTACCAGAAACTTTATAATGGCAAATTATCTTTTTGCAAATAAACCAGTCCTGATGGCTATAGAGTTCCACAACTTCATTAGGTGATAGGACAGGGCTTGTTATTCTTATTGCACCATTAAATGTTGGCACGGTACTTAATAGATTATCCTCACTGCCTAGATATTTATATAGACTCATGACCGAACGTTCTCTAATTGAATCAATCGGCGGATTTGTAACCTGGGCAAACCACTGTTTGAAATGATCGTAAAACCTACGATCAGTTTGTGAAATTGCAGATAAGGGTGTATCATCTCCCATAGACCCCAATGGTTCTCTGCTATTTGTTGACATTGGAACTAAAAATTTAGTTAGATCCTCCTTAGACCAGCCGAATGCAATACGTAAACGCTGGTCAAAACCCTTTGCAGGTGAACCAAATATTCCAAACTCTCCTGATGCGTCTTTTCTTTTAAGCACACGGAGGTTATTCTTAAGAAGCTGTCCATAAGGTTTTTTTGATGCTTCCCTGATCTTTAATTCTTTATTTTTCAAAATTGTACCATCAGATAGCGAGACACCAAAAATTTCTTCCGATTTCATGTGATGATGAAGAACCAGATTGTCGTCTTTCACATCAATAATTCCCGCTTCTGAAGCCATGATGACAAGACCATCCTTGGTAATGGTATATCTTAGTGGGCGCAAGCCATTACGATCCATTTTAGCGCCTACAAATTCACCATCCGTATAAACCAATGCAGCTGGGCCGTCCCAGGGCTCTATAAAATTTTCATGATACACAAAATAATCGTGCATCTTTTTATTCATCGTTCTATTTTGATAATATTTAGAATTCTGGGAATAGGAATCAGGAATCATGATCATTATACTATCAAAAATATTCCGACCACTTCTCACCAGAAATTCTAAAACATTATCAAAACTTTTTGAATCACTACCTGAATCTCCTATAATGGGTTTCAAGCTCTCTAAATCTGCACCCCAAAATTTCGATGAAATTTCATTTTCACGTGCCTTCATCCATAACCTGTTTCCTTTTATAGTATTGAATTCACCGTTGTGGGCAATCATTTGAAACGGTTGTGCCATGTCCCAGGTAGAACCTGTATTCGTGGAAAAACGTTCATGGAACAATACCATTTTCACAATGAATTTCTTATCGTGGAGATCCAGATAAAATTGATCCAGCTGAGCCGATGCCATCAGGCCTTTATAGATAATTGTTTTTGATGAAAAAGAACAAATGTAGGTTTTTTTTCTTTGTTTCAATATCTGCTTTTTAATTGACTTTCTTAATAAGTACAATCTAGTCTCAATATTTCTCTTCCTGATTTTTCTACCAGTAACAATAAATTGCAATATAAGCGGTTTCGATTTAAACGCCAGTTCCCCTAAAGATTTTTTTTCGATCGGCACTTTCCTTACGGCAAGCAAATTGAATCCCATTTTTTTTATATAGAAAGAAAATGTTTTTTCTAGCCATACTCTCTCACGAACTGTTGTAAATACCATTGCCACTGCCATTACTTCCCTGTGGGGAATTGACTTATTAAATTCATCTCGCAGAAGCTTTTTGAAAAAAATTTTCGGCAAATCTACGAGTATTCCGGCACCATCACCTGATTTTCTATCATAGGATTTCGCACCACGATGGGAAAGCCGCTTCAATGCATTCAATGCAAGAGGTAAAATCCTTTTCTCTGGTTTTCCAGAACGGGCTACAATGAAACCGATCCCGCATGCATCATGAAATGTTTCAGCATTATAAAGGGGGTAATTATTATAATTATTCATAAGCCTTATCCATGCAGTATCCGTTTTAGAATTAGTATTTTCATTTGATTCGTTGAAATAGCAATGATATCGCAATCAAAATTTTTCTAGAAAAAATAGTTGCATTGTATTATCCGGTGGTCTGCATTGCTGCTGCAATTGCATTAATAGACATAAAAATTGCTCTGTCCAAATCTTGGTTTACCCGGCTTTTATTTTTTCTCCACTGCCTTAAGAGCAAAACTTGAATAATATTTAACAAATCTGTAAAAGGATTTCGGAATGAAATAGAGTTGGAAATAACAGGATTCCGGTCCAATAGATTTTTATAACCGCTAATATCCTTGTAAGCATCCAAACACAGTTTATACTCCGCAATCAAAATCTTATGAAATTCTTTTTCATTATTGGTTTTAGCATATAACTCTGATACATCTAACCTAGTTCGTGCCATCTCAAAAGACATATTATCCATAAGCTGTCTGAAAAATTTCGATTTTTTATATAGCATTTTCGTATCATTCAATTTTGATGATTTATCAATCAAATGAGATAATGCTGTGCCTAAACCAAACCACCCAGTCAAATTATACCTTAACTGTGTCCAGGAAAATACCCAAGGTATCGCTCTCAAATCATGAAACCCAACTGATTCGTCTGATACCTTATCTCTTGCTGCAGGTCTTGAAGCAATCGGTATACTACTAATATGATTTATGGGAGTCGCGTTTATGAAATATTTCCAACACTGTTGATTTAATATATTTTTCTGATAGGTATCAAAAGCTTTCAATGCAATATTCAAGTTCAGCGGGCTTTCAAATTCTTTTTTATCATCAATAATGCCGGCCAGCCCAATCATTTGCGCATGGATAATTTGCTCCAGATGCCGTTTTGCAATTCGAGAAGATCCGTAACGATAAGAAATAACTTCTCCCTGTTCTGTCATCCTTATTTTTCCATTATGGCAAATTGGAGGTAAATTAATTATTGCTTTATTTGATTTGCCACCACCCCTACTTATTGATCCGCCACGACCATGGAATAATCTAAAATCGATATGTTTATCTTTACAAATTTTCGCCAAACTTTCTTGACATTTATACAGAGAATATTGGGCCATACCCATTCCTCCATCCTTGTTGCTATCAGAGTAACCGAGCATGATCTCTTGAAATAAACTCTGGCTTTGCAAATACATATTATATATTTCATCATCCAATATTTCGGCGAATTGCCTAGGTGCTGACTGAAGATCAGCGATGGTTTCATATAGTGGTACAATATGAAGCCCACAATCCATTCCACCATCATTATAATGGAGAATCCCAGTTAGTTTTGCCAGAAAGAGTACTTCAAGAATATCACTTTTTGTATGTGTCATACTCACGATATAGGATGATATTGAATCAGGATCAATCAATAACTCATTTTTGATAACTATAAAAGTAAAGATTGTCTCCTGGGATTGAGTCGATAAATTATCAATAAATGATTGTTCCAATTCATCTTGAAGTTTAATGCCTTCAATCAGAATCTCATTTTTTTTGGATTCATCTAACATTTTATAATTCGATTGAAAATTTAATTTTTCTAATATTTCATGGATTACTGCCTCGTGTACATCCGAATGTTCACGTATATCCAAGCTCATCAATATGAAACCAAATACTTCTGCTTGAATGATTAAATCATTGATAGGGCCTTTATCTATATTGTTTTCAATCGCTAATATTTGTAGAGATGCTTGAATGATCTTTAATTCAGATATGAATTCTTCAGAACTATATCCTAATTTTTTGGATTTACATCTTAATTTCTCTTGGTAACGTTCTAATTTTTGTTTTAAACATAATATTTTTAATCGGAATGGTTCAAATTTTAGCTGTTCTTGAATTTCTTCATCAATATTTAAATTAATTAAATCAGTTTTAATTGAATTCTGAAGAGCTCCAACCTTTGTTTGGTCCTTAACTGTGATACTAAGATCATCATATAATATTTCTAGGGCATTTATAAATTTTCCCGTGATACGTATTTTTTGAGTTTGGATTGCATATTCTGTAATTCTATGTGTTACTGCAGGGTTGCCATCTCTATCACCTCCTACCCAATTATGAAATTTGATAAAATTTGAAATAGTGATTTTTTCATTATAGTAGATTTCAAATGCTGATGTGATATCATATGAGAGTCTTGGTACTGCATCCCAGAGCACATCTAATGTGTTATTAATTGTATTATTTATTTCATCTTTTATTGATATTCTATGCGAACGGATATCATCAGTCATCATGAGTATTGTACATAGACGCTTTACCTCATACATTAGATCTGCTTTTTCTTTTTCGCCCAGTTTGTGAAATAAAATTTGATCGATCTTTTTGATAATTATTTTTTGTTTACTTATGGCAGATTGTCGTCTCGATTCTGTGGGATGGGCCGTAAATGTTGGGTGTATCCTGATAGAAGAGATAACTGATTTCGCATTATCAAAATCAATATTTTTCTGTTTTAAATAATTTATTCCCGCAAAAATTGAATCTGTTTTTGGAATGTTGAACGTAGAGTTATTGGAGCGATTCTTATTTATAGATATGATTTCACTTAGTTCTGCTTGGTTAAGCAAATGAAAGTAGGTACCCATAAATTTCAACACTTGGTAGAGATCATGATTTGACCATTCATTCAGTGTCAACATAATGGAATTATTCACTGAAATACGTTTTCTTGATGATAATAAAGAGTGTAAGAAATTATTTAATTGTAATCCTTTGCTATTCTCCAGACCGGAGAAAACTGACTCCAGTAGCTCGTATATCAAAACCGATCTTGATTGCATACGTTGCGATAAACCGCAACTCTCGGCAAATGTATTTAGTTTATTTTTTACCACAAAAATTGAAACAGACTAATTATACTATTTTAATATTTAATAGAAATATTTCTTATAATATAATTTATTATAACTTTATAACAATATAAATTTAATAAAAAAGTGCAATATATTCATTTACAATGATTTAAAGTAATAGAAATCTGAAGATAGCTATAAAATTATCATCTACCACAAATAACCAAATATTTTTTCAGTTATTAAGCTATTTAAATAATTAAAATATCTTAAAATTGAAAATAAGTAATGGTTAAGGTGATTCTGAATATTGATCATCTTATAGATTTTTTACAGAATCTTGTACATCTCTGGTCTTTACAAGTTTATAGTTTAGACTATCGCTGAATGCCTGCCAGCTTGCTTCAATAATATTTTCGGAAACACCAACAGTAGACCAAGAAGTTTTTCCATCAGAGCTTTCAATAAGCACTCGCACCTTGGCACTCGTCCCATCCTGTTCATTTAAAACTCGAACCTTATAATCAGTCAATTTAACTTTATTCAATTCAGGATAAAATCGGACCAGCGCTTTTTTCAAAGCATTGCTTAATGCATCCACGGGACCAACACCATCTGAAGCCGTTTGTTCAATCTCACCATCTACAATAACCTTTAACATAGCATCAGCTCGGTTGTGCCCGGATTTATCATAGCTAACATTTACTCTTGAGTCAGCTACCTCAAAAAAAGGAGTGAAAGTTCCTTGCCGTCCCCGCAGCATGAGCTCAAAGGACGCTTCAGCACCTTCGAACTGATATCCTTCGTGTTCCAGGTTTTTGATATGACTTACCAGATCTTTGGTTAATTCCTTATCTCCATTTAAGGCCACATTAAGTTCATTTGCTTTAAAGCGAATATTGCTTTGCCCGGAAAGATCCGACACCAATACCCTCTGATGATTCCCAACCTTTTGAGGTTCAATATGCTCATACATTTTGCTGTCTTTCATAACGGCACTCACATGGATACCTCCCTTATGAGCAAAGGCTGATTTTCCTACATATGCTGCCTGGTCATTAGGATGAAGATTCATAAGCTCATAAATAAAATGAATTAACTTCGTTAATTCTTTCAACTGTACCTGCTGCATTGTTTTTTGATTCATTTTTAAAATCAAGTTAGGGATAATTGCCCCCAGATTAGCATTGCCGCAACGTTCTCCAACACCATTCATGGTCCCCT
>CAJWLO010000044.1 GCA_913043235.1 uncultured Fidelibacterota bacterium | reverse complement strand
AATTATCTGTCAGGAGCTTCAACTGTCTTCAGGCAGCGGGGATTAAATACATTTATGAATTGGTTAATAAAGAAGAAAATCAAATGTTGAAATACAAAAATTTTGGTCGGAAATCTTTAACTGAACTGGTAGAGAAGTTAGACTCTATGGGATTGCATTTTGGAATGGAAATAGACAAAATTATGGCTGAAGAAGGATAATAACCAATGCGCCATAATAAATCTGGACGTAAACTGGGGCGTAAGACAGCCAGCCGCAAAGCGTTAATGTCAAACCTGGCTTCAGCTCTGATCACTCATAAGCGGATCAAAACAACCGATGCCAAAGCAAAAGAACTCAGGATGTATGTTGAACCTCTTGTAACTTTTGCAAAGCGAGGAGACTTACATTCTCGCCGGCAGGCTTTGAAAAAAATTCCAAGCAAGGCAATTATTCGCGAATTATTTGATACAATAGGACCCACATTTTTAGATCGTGATGGAGGCTACACAAGAATTACGAAACTTGGATTCAGAGATAATGACCGTGCGCCCATGTCATTAATTGAATTTATTGGTATGAGTGGAGAGTCCGTTCCGCAAGTTGAGTCAACATAGTAAACATTTATTCAATACTTGTCATTTCCAGTGAACCGCGTAGGGATTACATGTAGAAGGGCAGCAGTTGCTGCCCTTCTTTTTTTATCGAATAATCCAATTTTTGCTGATACATTTGATGTAAGGGCTCTATGGGTTGTTCGTGATCACATCATTACTGAGGATAAAATAGATGATGTTTTGGAATTCGCATATATTAACAACTATAATCATCTATTTGTGCAAATCAGAGGTAGAGGGGACGCTTATTATACATCGCGAGTAGTGCCCCGTTCTCATTTATTGGTAGGAACGGACTTTGATCCCCTTGCCTATATTATTCAAAAGGCAAGACATTATAACATTGCGATTCATGCTTGGATGAATGTGTATTATCTTTGGTCATCTCAGGATCTACCCAGTCAGCAGGACCATCTGCTTTATACACACAATTCCTGGCTGGACACAGAATTTCCTGATCCAATAAATGTTGAACAGACGATGGAAGCGGTGAAACTTAATAAAAATGCAAATGGAGAGGGATTTTACCTAGCTCCAACCCATCCAGAGGTGGATGCTCACTTGCAGATGGTGATCACAGAACTCGTGCAGAATTATAAACTGGACGGTATCCATTTTGATTATATTCGCTATCACGCAAAAGGCTGGGGTCTTAACCCAGTGGGTATGAAATTATTTTTCAATCAGTCGTTTTCCATTCCAGGTTTACCTGCACTGGAAGTCAAAGAAAAACCAACATTCAATGATTACAAGAGGGATGCGATTACCAAATTTATAAGAAAAGCATCAACTCGGATTAAAGCATATCAACCTTATTGTACTGTTTCTGCTGCAGTAAAACCCAATTTAAATGATGCCCGTGATCAGTTTGGCCAAGAATGGGATGTTTGGCTTTCGGGGCGATATATTGACTGGGCGGTTCCCATGAATTATGCAATGGATTTAAATAACTTCGACCGAAATATCCAGATTATGAAGAATAATCTTCCTATGCAATACTTGGATCGAATTATAATGGGTATCGCAGTATACAATCAAAAACCCCGCACTGCTGGACAAAAGATTTATCACACAGGTAAAAATGAATTTGGCGGGATCAGTATATTTTCCTATACTGTTTTCAAGGAACAGCCTTCCTATGCTAAAAAACTTGTAAAATATTTAAAATAAATTAATACGATTTGGGACCTATATACCAAAACTCGCATGCCATTCGTTAATTAAATTCTCCATTCACTTTTTTATTGAAAAAATATGTCGAGAGTAATTCATCCACCCACGGGAGCAAAATTAACCTGTAAAAACTGGCAGATCGAGGCAGCATACCGTATGATACAGCATAACTTGGATCCGGATGTAGCTGAAATTCCAGGAGAATTGATTGTTTATGGTGGTAAAGGAAAAGCTGCTCGAAACTGGGATTGTTTTAACGCGATATTAGAAACATTGAAGCGCCTTAGACCTGATGAAACCTTGTTGATTCAATCTGGGAAACCAGTGGGTGTGGCTAAAACTCATAGCAGTTCACCAAGAGTTTTAATCGCTAACTCTAATCTTGTACCTAAATGGGCTAACTGGGAGCATTTCAACGAATTGGAGGACCGAGGACTAATGATGTATGGCCAGATGACAGCTGGAAGTTGGATATATATTGGCACACAAGGGATTCTCCAGGGGACCTATGAAACATTTATTGCGGCTGCGAATAAACACTGGCAAAAGAAGTCCTTAGTTGGGAAATGGGTGTTGACGGCAGGTTTGGGAGGAATGGGAGGTGCGCAGCCACTTGCTGTGACCATGGCTGGTGGAGTATGTATATGTATTGATGTTGACCCTAACCGTATTAACCGTCGTTTAGATACTGGATATCTCAATCATTCAACGAATAATATTGATGAGGCAATAGAATGTGCATATGAGGCTATAAAGAAAAGAAAGTCGCTCAGTATAGGTCTTGAAGGAAATGCAGCGGACTTGGTAGCTGAATTTGCAAAGCGGGATATTATACCGGATCTGGTAACGGATCAGACATCTGCACATGATGAACTTATAGGCTATATTCCAAATCATTATACCCTGGCTCAGGCCAATTCGCTTCGGGAAGCAAACCCTGAACTCTATATAAAAGAAGCATATAGAGCTATGGGAGAACATGTAAAGGCTATTTTGGCTTTAAAGAGAAAAGGAGCTGTAGCCTTTGATTATGGCAATAATCTGAGGGCACAGGCTGAAAAGGCAGGAGTAAAAGATGCCTTTTCATATCCGGGGTTTGTCCCGGCTTATATCCGGCCGCTATTTTGTGAAGGAAAAGGTCCGTTCAGATGGGTTGCATTGTCTGGAGACCCTGAAGATATTTACCGTACCGATGATTTGATTATTAACATGTTTCCTGATAATAAAGCATTGTGCCGCTGGATTACTATAGCAAGGGAAGAAGTCAAATTTCAAGGATTACCATCCCGAATCTGTTGGCTGGGATATGGAGAAAGAGCCAAATTTGGTCTGGCACTGAATGAAATGGTCAGAATGGGTGCATTAAAGGCACCCATTGTGATCGGCAGAGATCATTTAGACTGTGGGTCTGTTGCTTCCCCAAATCGTGAAACTGAAGCAATGAAAGATGGCTCTGATGCTGTAGCCGACTGGGCACTATTGAATGCTATGTTAAATATTGCAAGTGGAGCTACATGGGTTTCATTCCATCACGGTGGCGGAGTAGGCATGGGCTATGCACTTCATGCAGGGCAGGTGATCGTAGCAGATGGTACAACAGAAATGGACCAACGTTTGGAATGTGTGCTTACAAATGATCCGGGTATGGGCCTATTTCGACATGCTGATGCAGGATATGAAAAAGCGTTGAAAAATGCAAAACATTGGGATATTGATATCCCAATGATATAGGTTTGAGTCTTAAGCTTACCAATATTGGTGAATTAGTCACTTTTGATTCATCTATTGAAAAGATGGTTACATATTCATCTGTGGAAATTGCTATTGAGAATGGCAGAATTGCTGCGATAGGAACAACTGTTGGTGATTGTGATGAACTTTTGGATTGTGGTGGGTGCCTACTCACTCCGGGTTTTGTTGATTCTCATACCCACCCGGTTTTTTTGAATGGCAGGGAAAATGATTTTGCCATGCGTCTTGGAGGTGCAACCTATGAGGAAATAGCAACAGCAGGAGGTGGTATTGTAAACAGTATAGATGGGGTTAGAAATGCATCAGAATCAACTCTTTATTCTAGGGTAAAATCGCGCCTGGATACCTTTCTTTCCTTTGGTACTACTACAATTGAATGTAAGAGTGGATATGGTTTAAATACAGGGTCTGAGTTAAAGTCACTTAAAGTATTAGATGAATTAAATAATTGCCATGAAATTGATATAATAATTACATTTATGGGTGCCCATGCCTGTCCACCGGAATTTAGTGGTGACATGGATGGATATGTAGATATCATTTGTGATGAAATGATTCCTGCCGTTGCGGAACAAGGCATTGCAAAATACAATGATGTTTTTTGTGAGAAAGGATATTTTAATGTTCAGCAATCCAGGAAAATCCTGAAAACTGGTAAAAAATATGGGTTAGCTCCCAGGGTCCATGCGGATGAATTTGAAGCTTCTGGTGCAGCAGAAGTTGCAGCAGAATTAGGTGCCGTAAGTGCAGATCACTTGATGGCTGCCAGCAATGATGGCCTTAGAAAAATGTCCGAAGCAGGTGTGATTGCCACGTTACTTCCAGGAACGACATTCTTTCTCGGCAAAACCAGATATGCTCCATATAATAGAATTAGACAGATCGGCTTGGATATTTCCCTTGCCACAGATTACAATCCAGGGAGCTGTCATATCCAGTCCATGAGTTTTATTCTTTCCTTGGCGTGTATATATCTGCATATTCCTCCTTTGGAAGCACTGAAAGCTGCTACCTATACTGCTGCAAAAAGCTTGGACTTGCACAATACAGTAGGTTCATTGGAAATAGGGAAAAAAGCAGACATGATCTTGTGGAATCTTAAGGAGCATGTTGGGATTCCATATAATATAGTTAATTATCCCATACGACAGGTAATCAAATCTGGAAGGTTGGTAAATTGACCTTGATTACCCAACAGCTAAAAGGGTAAACTTGGTACTAAAATTTATAAAAAGAATAATGAAATTTTATCCAACAAGTTCTATCACTCTATTTTCTTTTCTATTATTTGTGAATAGTTTATCTGCAAACTATGCTTTTAAGAAAAAAGTAAAAAGTGTTTGTAAAACATACCGTATCACAGTGGATTCAGAGCATTTTGAACTAGGTGATGATACATTTTTTATTGATCTAGAGAGCGGCAGAAATAATTTCGAAATGTTCATGGTCGTAGGTTTTGCAGCAGCAGGGCAGGCGGTTGCTCATCAAAAACAAATGGGTTTAACAAATGCCTACCTGCCTGCAAATATACAGGTTTCTGTACGAGTTCCTACTGCGAAAGATGCATTCAATACTTTTGTCGCGACCTGCTCATGGGAAATGGCTAATAAATTGGCTGAAGGGTCGATAGATTCAGCTGAATTCATGCAAACAATAACCAAAAACTTAAAAATAATATAGAGGAGTAATGATGCTTCAAGATCCAAACTCATTAATGGGTATGTTAACACAATATGGCCGGGCCGTTGGCTGGTCTATCGCTGCAGCTGTTGGTTTTGCTTTTGGCATTGGAATTGCCTTAAAAGTCTTTGATATGCTGTCTACCGAGATCGATGAATGGGAAGAAATTAAAAAAGGGAATATGGGTGTAGCCTTGATCTTTATTTCACTAATTGTTATGGTAGGACTTTTAGTTCATAAGGTGATATAGACCTACTTTTAGATAATGCCATTCAGAAAAAGTCTAGAAGACAGACTTCGGGCTTTTTCTTTTTAAAGACTGACTAGCCTTATATAAATATACATTACTAGGGGTGCGCAGGCAGTATTAAGTACATTGACTAGATCATTTGTCATCCAACTGTAACCGCTGACCAAGGATCCTCCTGGGCATATGTATTCTACTATTTGACCATCTCTTGTTCGATATTTGGCTTGGACAGATGCACCTAGTATTGAATCTATAATGCCTGCAGTAAACCCTGCGCCGATGATTCCATATACACCGTAATCTGAAATACCAATAGTATATCCTGTCAGTCCAATCATAGTTGCACCTAATAATGAACCAATGGTCCCAACTCTGGTTACTCCACCTGATAGGCCTGGCGCCATATCTTGTAAATTGAGAATTGAGACAGGATTTTTCTTTGATAACTTACCCAATTCTGTGCTCCATGTATCGGCTGTTGCTGCTGCAACAGAAGATAGAAAAAGAAGATATACCATTGATGGATTAACTGTAAATACGCTGATAATGCTTAATAGCAGTGCAATACTGCCGTTTGCATAGACTTGAATGATATCCCGTTTTGATCCTTTAGAAATTGTAGTGGAATTTTCAGGAATAATTTTGCTGATTATTGATGATGAAATAAAAAATAAGCCCATGGGTATCAAGTAATCTAGGTTTCCATAGCCTGCGATCAGAAAACCCATTACCAAAGCGCCAAAGAGGCCGCTGATAGTAATCATTTTTGCAACATAAGCAGCGAGAAAGACAATAACGATAAATACTAGTATAATTTCAAAATAAGGACCTTTTATTGTTAAGCAATGCATAGCCAAAAAGGATATCAGAGGTATAGAAAGATTGTCACTTCCTCGGAAGCTTATCATTTCAGCCACAGTAGACATGGTAGCTGTAATCAGTACAAAAATAATCATATAATAATTGGTGACATCTGCAAGAAAAAACCAGGACCAGGAGTAGATAATGATGCCAGAAAAGAAGAACATGGCAGCAGACCCCTGGACCGATTTTTTATCATCTCCGATCCTAGTTTGAATGGGTTGTGGTACCGATTGACCTACAACAGTAGCTAAGGGATCAGCCATACTCATGATGGAAAAGGAAATGATAAAGTAATGAGTGAAATCCCAGAAGAAGGCCACCATTATCAAATAGGCCAATGGGAAATAAATAGTACCATAGGATACTCGTTCCTGTGAATGAATGCCTTTAAATTTTTCTAATTTCAAGGCAGTAGTATTTAGGATTAGGAAAATAAAACCCAATAATATTGGCGGGCTTTTAGAGCTGAACAGAAATGGAGAAAGGCTACAGGCCATTCCCACGGTACAATGGATAAAAATCCTGCTAGCATCTGCTGAAAGGATATTATGCTTTAATAGCAATTCACTGATCCCAACTAGGCATAGGATTGCAAATAGGAAAAGAATAAAATAAGCCCAATCGGGGCTAATAGTTGGCCAGAAGATGAATTGCATTCGTAAAATTATCTTGAGTGAGTGTAAACAACAATGAGTAGTAATTTAACAGCGTGCTTGAAGTTGTAGTTATATGTTTTCTTCAAAGTTATGATTTGGGGAACGCCTAATATATGTCAGTTGCCGTAAACGATTTTGTTCGTCGTCAAGTTAAAGGTTCTGGTAAAACCTACTCCTTAACTATGAATTTCGAAGAAATAGCCCGTCATGCAGATGAACAAATGGTGAAGGGTCAATTTCGGTCAGGCTATCGTGATGGGGTTAGAGTAGTGCAGGCCGACAAGACAAAGACGGCACATTTTTTTTGTCCCTATGTTCGAATCACGGAAGAAACAGAATTGAAAGCCAGTGTGGTAAAAAGGCGAGAAAATGAAAATGCCTATATTCAGGTAAGAGCTATTACCGGCAATCCAGTGTCCGCTGGCATGGTAGATCTTATTTGTTACCATCATGATGTACTGCTGGAAAATAATGAGCATTCCACGGAAGAAGAATGGGAATTGATCAGCATCAATGCTATTCCAGAAGGAATAACTGAATTACCGATGGGACCAGTTACCATGATGCGTAACCAATTGGAACTTCCCGGTGGTACAAAGGCCTATTATGATTCTAAAGAGTGGGCCAGATCTGTTGAATTCTGGCAAAGATTTGCGCCGCTTAAGGAACCTTGATCAGGCTTAGCTTTGACTTTTCCGGATTTCTATTATAGTTCTTGACAACAGTTATTTAAGTAAAATAATTTTAGGTGTACTGATTTCCAGTACACAAATAGCGGAGTTCCATGTGAAAGATACAATCTTTACACATCTACATATTTGTAGATTGTTGCCATCCAATTGGGATCAGGGTGGGTTAGACCGCTTTAATTTTTCTATCCAAATAAAATTTTGTTCCCTATAGGGTTTGTAAGTGGTATAGTATGGGATCTAGACACTTATTCAAACAGGATTCTAACTTTACCCACTACAAAACATTTCTAAAATATTGTATTATTATAACCTTTGCTTTTATCCATGGTCAAACAACCTACCAGATTTCCGGTACTGTCGTGGATAAAAATGGTGAAAATATCCGGGATGCACGATTAAATCTATATTTATCTAACAGACTACTGATTAAAGAAGAAAAGACAGGCCGAAAAGGGAATTTTGAGTTTGATAAATTAAAACCCGATAAGTACACTTTAAATATTTATGGGGAAAATGGATACAGTTTAACCAAAGAGATTGACCTGACTTCCGGAAATGCGAATGGGTTAGAACTTGCACCAAGCCAAGACCGTAAGCAACCTCAGCTCAAAATTGAATCAAAGATAGATTTGATTAATATTAAATGGGGGCCTATTGTTGATGGAAAAGAATATATAATTTATAAAGATAACCAGGAAATTAGTAGGGTTAGTGTTCCTGAATATCAGGAACAAACAGGCGGTGGTCAATCTTTTGCGTATAATGTCGCAACCGTTTTTATGGATGGAACAAAGGGGCCAAGATCCTTAACTGAATATGGCAAAGCCTTATTTGGACCTCCAGGCAATATCACCACCACGGTCAAGAAAAATACTATCAGTTTAAAATGGGATGCAGTAGATAATGCCAAAGCCTATGTTATATATAGGTATAATGCAGTAAAGGATGATTGGAAAGTAGTTAATGCGACTAGCAAAAGTTCCTATAAACACCTTAAACTAGATTATAAAACTGAATATATCTATACAGTCGCTACAATGGATCATCATAAAAAACCGGGAGATAAATCAGAAGAAGTAAAGGCGACTACTCACGCCAAATTAAACAAGATTAAAGGGGTGAAAACGCTAGCCGGGGACAGTCAGGTTAAATTGACTTGGAAGCCTCACGCTCTGGCTTTGCAATATAAGATATATTTGAATGGTACTCTTACTGATACGATAGACCAGACCACTTATATACAAAAAACAAGTCCGGGAACCGAAAGTTGTTTTACTATTGCACCTGTGGACAAATATGGAATTGAAGGGCCTCAATCGGATATGGTATGTGATGTTGCGCAGTACCCACCTCCGGAAAATGTCACTCTGACATTAGGGGAACTCTATTCTCCAGAAATGAATTCGATCTTGGTAGAATGGGAGCGGGTGGTCGGTGCTAGTTTTTACAACCTCTATAGAGATGGCAAGGTAATTACCAATACACCCGATGATAATTATAAAGATCTCGATCTGGACTATGGCAAGGAATTCTCCTATCAACTATCATCATTGACTGATGGTGGACTAGAAGGACCATTATCTGATCCAGCAAAACAAAAAACACCATCAACCTACAAAATCGCTGGCCGTTTAGTAACAGAAGAAGGCAAAGAGAGAATCAATGAGGCAAAAATATTTTTATATACAGAAGACAACAAACTGTGGTCTGAGTATACAGCCGGATTTACAGGAAAATTCACCTTTGATGACCGCATTATCGCTGGGAAATACCGTATTAAGGCCTTTGGTAACGGCTATGGAAATAATGTAGATTACGATGACAATGGAATTATTGGGGGGGAGCATGTAGAAGTTAAGAATCAGGATGTGAAAGGTGTTCGTATTAATCTAACCACTGGTGGGTTGCGTCCGGAAATGGAGATTGTAAGGGGTGTGCAGGAATTAACTATCGTCTGGAAACCACTAGCGCATGCGGAATCATATAATGTGTATAAAAATGGGAAACCTATTGCGGAACGAATTACGACCACAGAATTCTTGGATAAGGTGGCACCCGGGAAACGCTATGAATTTTGGGTACGAGCTTGGGATCTATATGATCTGGAAGGTCCGGAGTCCAATAAAATGATGGAAAAATCATCTTATCAATATCCAACTCTTAAACCTAAAATCACGCAAAATGCTTTAAAAACTGAAGGTAGCGGTAGATTTGTAAACCTAGAATGGGTAGCTGTTCCAGGTGTTAGTCAGTATGCTGTTTATCGTGATGGAGAACGTCTTTCGATTCAATCTGAATTGAGTTTTGTAGATACTAGTTCATTTTGGGGAAGAGTGTATAATTATCAGATCAATTCTATTGATACTGATGGAGACGAAGGAGCCAATTCACCAGACCTAATGGTAGAGACACATCCAGAAGTACCCACGCCGGAAATAACTGCTATCGGAGATGTGAATGCTGTAAGGCTTGAAATTGCCGACCCATCACCTATCGCAACCTATTATAAGGTCTTTCGCAATGGTAGCTATCTGGCAGATACTGATATGCCGATGTTTATTGACAATGTAGCTGCTGGTGAAAAATTCTGTTACGCCATGGCTGCGGTTGACCGTTATGGTACTGAAGGAGAGCAATCCAGTGTTCAATGCGCAAAAGGAGCTTTTGCCCCGCCTTCAAATTTCAAAGCTGAAGTCATTAAAAATGAAATAGAGCTATCATGGTCAAGGGTGGCAAATGCACCTGGTTATCACTTATATCGCAATGATTCATTGATACTCGAAACGAAAGATATGACATACTATAAGGAAACACTTGAGTATGACCGCTTGTATACGTACAAAATTGCTTCATTTGACCAGGACGGTGATGATGGACCAGCCTCTGAATTTATTGCGACCACACATGAAGAAGTTTTGGATGTGGAACTTTGGGCCATGGCCGATCTGGAAAAGGTGACCCTTAATTGGTCTAAATCCAACATAAAAGTTTACCACCAATATCGTTTATACAGAGATGATGTGTTAATCCGCACCACCGAAGACACATCATATTTAGATTATGTGACCCCGGGAACTTATTTTTGTTACAAAGTACGGGTGATTGATAGATTTGGTACTGAAGGTCCTCCTTCTCTTGAAACTTGTCAAAAAGTTTTGGTGCAATACCCTAAAGATTTGGTAACAGGTGGTGATGTTAGGAAAGTGGTCTTTAAGTGGCAGAAAATGCCTGGTGCTGTATATTACAATATCTACACAATGGATAAAAAAGGGAAAAGTGAATATTTAACGAAAGTTAAAGGTAATTATTATGAACATAAAGGATTAGAATTCGATACTGAATACTGCTATCAGGTCTCATCGGTTGATATAGATGGAGATGAGGGCCCAAGGTCAAAAACTATGTGCGGCTGGGTGTTGCCGGCTCCACACTTGTCCCTAATCGAAAAAATGTTCGTTGAACCAACTGGAAATGGCTTGCTGGATGGCCGGGAAAACGGTATTATAGTTATTAAAGTTACCAATGACGGTAGAAGTCCAGCTCGGGAATTACGACCCTGGTTGGAGCCAATAGATAATGCAGTAACTCCTTCTCTCATTATTGATTCAGTTAAAACAATCCCCATCCTTTATGTGGGAGATACCATATCAATTTCATTTCATCTTTATGCTAAACTGAAGATTGAATCCGGTATCCGAAATTTTAATATACGTATAGATGAATTTGCAGATAGCGACCTAGATCCGGAACCAATATCCTTTGAGACGCTCAAGATCATTCCGCCAAATTTTGTCATCGCTGATTTTGCTGTGGATAATGAGTGGGGGCAAAATTATATTCCTCCCAATGAGATAGTGACTCTGACTGTGCGTTTTCAGAATCTATCAGAGGGCAAGTCTGATACCGCTTCTTTACAATTTCGACGGGACAGCACTTTTATGGTTTTGGATAAAGACGAAATCCACCAATTCGGTTTGGTACCTGGAGGGAAATATTACGATTTCAGTTTTGAGATCATGAGTCGCGAAAACCAATTTACAGTTTATTTTGATACGTATGATTATTTTGAGACCAGGAAAACAATCCCGCTACATCTGGAATTGATGAAAAACTATAAAAATGCCTCCCAGCTTAAGGCTTATAGCATGCCTTTCCCTACGGAAATAAAATCATCGAAACCTATTGAGAAAAATGCATTGGCTTTAGACTTGCCTAAAGTTTCCACGAGGCGAGAAACTATCGGTATTGTTTTTGGGAATCATAAATTTATAGATAGGGATATCCCCGGCAAGACATCCACAGATGAGAATGTTCGGCTCGTACGCAATTATTTCCATGATCTTTTTGGAATTGAAAACCACCAGATTGTACCCAGCCAGTACTGGTTCTTTAATGATGGTGTTACCAGAAAAGATTTTGGAAAAATGTTTAATCCAGATGCAGGCTATATTATTGATAAAATTGAAAGCAGTCTATATTATTCTGATGCAGATACATTGGACCTGATATTATATTACTCGGGTGAAGGGACTACCATCAATGGAAAGAAATGTATTCTACCACAGGATGCTACTATGTCTGATGAATATTCTTTTTATCCACTGGAAGAGCTCTATGCAAACTTGGCTAAAATACAAAAGATGAAACGGTTGCGAAATATTACCCTGTTCATGGATGTTGATTTCAATAATCCTGCATTCAAACAGAATTTGACGGCTGCAGTTCAAGAAAATCCCAAAAAGAAAAAGAAAAAATCTAAGGAACCAGTAGTGGCTTTAGAGGAAGAAATCAAACCTCCGGAAGGGATTACGGCACTTTTTGCGTCGAATATTAACCAGTTATCTTATACACACCCTGACGCAAACAATGGTGTATTTACTTATTATTTATTACGAGGCTTAAGAGGGGAAGCTGATAATGGTGACAAAAGTGTTACAGTAGCAGAACTGCATGATTTCATCAGTAAAAATGTTCAGGATACTACAGCCAAACTTTATGCTGATCTACCTCAGGTACCGCTGCTATTTACTTCTGATCCAGATCGAATCCTATACAGGCTCCCCTGATCTTTTGGATATTGAGTTGGATACTTATTCTTATCCCATTAAAAGATGAAAGTTAGTACAACAACTTTCGCACTTTTCATCGTTTTCATGTCAATCTTAAAAGCAGATGAAGTGACTATTACCGGTGTAATCCAGGATACGATTAATAATTCTATTAAGAATGTCGATGTTGCCTTGGTCAATTTAAGAAATACAGTATTAGCAGAAGAGAAAACTGGACGTAAGGGTGAGTTTACGATCAAAGATATAGAGCCAGATTATTATTATCTCGTGGTTAAATATGATGTAGATGATTCTGGGCAAATGGAGACATACCGAATCAAACTAAATCCAGGATCTATGAAAAAAAATAAATCACTGGATTTGCAGTTGACCCTTCCAATTGAAAAGAATAGATTATTGGTTTATTCCTTTGCAGGCATTGGACCAATTACAGATCACGATCCAGTATTGAATTTAAATCCACCATCTCTAAAAATTGATCCTGAACATATTTCTGTCTCATGGGAAGATATTCAGCATGCAAAATCTTATGTACTTTTTGAAAATGGTTTGGAGATACAGCGCGATAGTCTCAATCGTTATGAAAGGGATGTTCCTCCGGGAGTAGAATTCTGCTATGAAGTACAGGCATTGGATGATTTTGGATTTTCAGGTTTGCGTACAGGAATGGTTTGCAATAGTGCTCCTACAAATAAGCCTCGTGATATTCAAGTCAAGGTTACAAAAAATACCCTGACACTATCATGGTCTGAAGTAAATGGTGCAGAATCATACAATATTTATCGTGATGGTAAAAGAGTAGGTGCTGGAATTGATACCATCAGTTTCATAGATTCCGGTTTGGAGTACAACAGAGACTATATCTATGCTGTCGCTGCAATGGACTCTTTGGAAAAAGAAAGTAGGAGATCAATTGAAATAAAAGGCACTACTCGTGAATATGTTCAGGCACCTATACTTTCTTCTGTAAAAGATAAAACCGAGCTAGTTCTCATATGGAATGAAGTGGAATTGGCCAAATCTTTCAATATTTATCGGGATGATGAATTTGTCACCAATGTACAAAGTACATCCTTTTCAGAAACCAGGCCTCCGGGAGAGAAGCATTGTTATGTAGCCAGAGCAGTGGACCAGTATAATGAAGAAAGTGATCCTTCAAATACTCATTGTACCAAAGTTGAAATCAATGCTCCAACAGGCGTTACTGCTGATGGTGGTGTGAATACTATCTATCTAAACTGGACTACGGTGATCGGTGCAGTTAGCTATGATGTCTTTCTGGCACCGAAAGAAGATTCCCTAGTATACTTTCAAAATGTAAATATACCCCATATTGCCATTACTTCCTTGCCTTATGGGGAAGAATTCTGTTATGCCATTGCTGGTGTGGACCCCGATGGTGATAGGAGTGAATACTCTCAAGTACTCTGTACCAATGTTTTGACTGCTCCGGATTTTACTATTCATAAGTTTGCATTCATAGAACCTTCAGGAAATGGTTATATGGATGCCCGGGAAAAGGGAAAACTGCAGTTTGCGGTACATAACAGGGGAGAAAGTCCTGCACACAATGTCAAATTGACACTTTCACCTTTGGATACTACCGATAAGGTTTACATAGAAACTATGACAGTAATTGATACCCTTCTTACCGATAAAATTGAATTTGCAGAGTTCAATATTGAGGCATCTCTTACTGTAGAAACAGCAGAACGTAGCTATGAGTTGACGATGACATGTAATGAAGGAATCATTCTAGATAAGCCTTTCAAAGCCACGATAGAAACAAAGGAAGCTAAGCCTGCCAAAGTTGTCATTGCAGATTTTGCTATTTCTAATGATTTTGGCACACATTATATTCCAGAGAATGAAGAAGTTTATATGACCATCAGGCTGCAAAATATTGGTGAGGGAAACACTGAGTATGTGGTAGTAGATATTCCGGACTCAACTACGTTCTCAACACCTGGTTTAAAGGGAAGTATTACCACGCCAAACATTGCACCTGGGGATTATTTTGATGTAGAGATACCTTTGAAGAGTAAAGAACAGTCTTTTATCATCGATTTTCAAATTACAGATTATCTGGATGTAACCACCTCCCAAAAGGTTGAATTGGATCTTTTGCAGCATTACCTTCATCCTGAAGATATGGAAATCTTCTCTGTTGGTACAGATAGTTTTGACTTAGTTCAGGATAAGGAAATTGTTATTGATGTGGATTCTAATATACCTTTTGGACGAAAAAACTCCAGGGGTATGGCCATTATAATGGCTACGGAATTTTATGAGGATAGCAATTATCCCAGCCTGGAATATGCAGATCGAGATGGAATCACCATGAGAGAATATTTTCAAAGTGCCTTTGGCTTGTCCGATTATCAATTACTCCCTTCCAAACCGTGGCAGATGGATGGGGGACCTACACTGAATGATCTGATCAATACCTTTGATCCTCATCAGGGTGATTTGCGCAGTCGAATTATCAATTCTAAAAAATATTCTGGAGTAGAAGAGATCGATGTTCATATTTATTATCGCGGTCTGGGCGAATGGATAGATGGGGAACCGTATTTGATTCCCAAAGATGCAAAATTTACGCGGAATGTGACCAAATTTTCTTTAGACCGATTTGTGAAAGACCTGTCTATCCTGAGCGTGATCAACAGTATTCAAACAATAACGCTGTTCCTTGATATTACATTCACCAATCCTAAAGAAGCAGCCGGGTCGGTATGGGAATTCCCAGAAGTGAATGATAAGATCTGTATCCTTAGCGCATCCTCAAAAGGGGAATCCTCCCAATTATATCCATTAAAAAAACACAGCTTGTTTCTTTATTCTCTCTTAAAAGGATTATCCAGTAGTGATGATGATGGTGATGCGATAGTAGAACTAGGAGAGCTTACTAATTTTGTTTATAAATCTATACCGCAAGAGTTAAAAGGTATCCCAAATACCAGTCGACAAAACCCCGTTCTCTATGGTCTGGATCTTAAACGTACAATCCTGGATCTGAGATAGATCTATATGAATAGAAATTCGGCTATGTTACTGATTATTTTTATCGCCGTTACTTTTTTTGGCTGGCAGAGGTATGCAAAAAATATGCGGGAACGATTTACCGTAAAATCTATTCCTGTCAATCCTGTTAAGAACACAAAACTGGAAAAAACCAGAGCCGAATTGGAAGAATTAGCTGAAATAGAAAGACGAAAGATTAAGGTCATGGTTGAACATGATAACCGACCGGAAACCAATACATATCCCATGATCTTAGATGCCAGTAAATCTTTTGACCCAGACCTGGGTGATAATATTTCCTTCAAATGGATGCAAACTAGCGGTCCTCCCGTTAATCTGTTACCGAATCTTCGTTCTGGAAAAGTAAGTTTTCTAGGTGAACCTGGTGTATACAGTTTTGAGCTCACGGTAACAGATGATTATGGAGCCAAAACAACTATTACTAAAACGGTACAGATCGCCGCAGAACCCAACCTACCACCCATCGTAGATGTTGATATTCGCCAAGGTTCTGAACTAAAATAGTTGCGATTTTACCATTCCTAAACATATCCTATATTTCTTAATATTTTTCAGATGAAATATTCAATTGGTGTAGATATAGGTGGTACAAATACAGTATTGGGTTTGATAAACAATCAAGGTGTTGTCATAGCTAGGGATACCATGCTGACGAAGGACGATAATATAAAATGGGATGGCTTCTTTAAACGACTGTTTGAAAAAGTAGGCAAACTTACTGAATTACACCCGGATCTAGAACCAACTGGAATTGGCATAGGTGCTCCCAATGGGAGTCATTATTCGGGAATGATATTGGATCCACCAAACTTGGATATGGGTAACGTGCATGTACCAACCATTGCATCAAAATATACTCACCTAAGTGTTGTTTTGACCAATGATGCCAATGCGGCTGCATTGGGTGAGAAAATGTTTGGAAAAGCCCAAAATATGAAGGATTTTGTTGTTATTACTTTAGGGACGGGTTTAGGTAGCGGAATTATTGCTAATGGAAAACTGCTGTCCGGACATGATGGTTTTGCTGGTGAGATGGGTCATATTATTATTGAAACTGAGGGTCGTAAGTGTAATTGCGGTAAGAAAGGATGCTTGGAGATGTACGTTTCAGCCAAGGGGATAACTCAAACTGTTATAGATTTTCATAAAAAGTATCCAGATGATTATTTAATTAATACGCTAATTAATAGCGCTTCACAAAATGGGGAATGGGGGTATATTGATGGCAGGGTATTGGATGTAGCCTTTGATGAAAAAAATGAAACTGCTTACAAAATTTATAGCTATACTGCTGAAAAACTTGGTTTAGGCCTGGCCCAAGTAGCGACTATATTGGAACCGGAAGCATTCATATTTTATGGAGGTGTTTCAAAGGCTGGGAATCGAATTTTAGGCGGTGCAGAGAAATCAATGAACAATAACCTGATGTCCTTTCAGAAAGGTAAAATTAAACTGCTACTTTCAGGGCTTCATCCAGGAGACTCCGGAATCCTAGGTGCGGCTTCTTTGGTTTACAATGAATTATAAATAATGTTTAAACTGTAGCCTATTGTTTTAATGAATTAAATGTTGTTTATATATGTGATCAATATTGATTAGAATTTTGAACCAAAATTAAAATACTGACTTATTTTACGCCTTTTAGATTACTAATTTTAGACTATGAAATTGTATAATAAATGCGTAGTAGTGAAGTATAAATATAATTAGTTGTCTAATAGTATATTCTCTCTAGGAGTTAGAGAATAAAAAGGCCAAACCAAGCTTTTGGATTATTGGTCGCCTTAATTAAGATGAATGTGAACTCAGGATATAACAATTATTATAATAAGAAAATAAAACTATTTATAAATGGTCAATCAGACAATAATAATAGTTGCATGATTATAAGATGCTAATGCTTTTAGATCTGATTTTATATTTATGATTATTAATATTCTAGATTTAAAAATCAATTGGAAGTAAATGATATGTATAAATGTAAAATATTAAATTATTTTATTAATCTAATTTGTATCCAAATTTTTATTTCAGAAATTTTAATAGCTCAAGCAGATATTGTCTTCGATGAGGGATTTCGCAAATTAGAGGCAAACGCTGGTCCTGATATTCATGCACCTGCTTTTTCTACCATAATGCTCGATGCATCACGTTCTATTCATTCGAAAGGCTCCTTATTAAGATATGAATGGCTATTGCCACCGAGTCTGGTTTTTTATGATGATTATTCATATACAGATACTGACACTGTTAAAACCCATGATGAACCTGATGATATAGAAACTCCGGAAAGAAAAAGCTGGAAAAGTATTAGTACGAAATCAAAATATATTGAAATTGATCTTCCAGAACACCCCAAAGGAGCCACATTCCCTGTGATATTAAAAGTCAAAGATCCTATTGGGTTTGTGGATACGGATACTGTAATGATCATTTATACTGAATTACTTACCAGATTCAAACCAGATGTAATTGCGCCTGCCGTAGACTCAACTACAATTACAATTGATGCAGATCTAAAACAAGATGAAGAATTAGTAGATATTGGTAAACCATCATTTCTGATCTCCATACAACCATTAAACATAGGCGAACTTTACCCAATGGAATCTGAAATGATTAGCACATTTCTTTATCACGAGATCCAAAATATGGATATAAGTCAGGTTTTGGACCCAAACAGATTCATTCCAGATTCTGTTATTATAGAAGAATTAGTCAGGCAAACCAAAATAGTTGCCGATACCGTAATTGATAGACAACAACCAATCATAGACTCGAAATCGGAAACAATAGATACGACAATCATAGAAATCACAGATACCACCATTACGATCGATACATTAGAATATGATCAATTAGTTGAGTCTACATTCTACTATAATTTTTATTGCCGTACGGATTCCTGCGCTGCCGAGAATGCTAAAATAGAAAATGCGACCCATGTTTTGACCTGGGGATTTAATCGTTTTTCTGAATTGGAATTACATTATTTTGATGTTGAAAAATACTTAAGCAATAAACCGGTTAATTCCTGGACCGTTTCTCCAGTATCCATAAATCCAGAAGCGCAAAAAGAAATTCGTTATCCAATGGCTATAGCAATAGGGGATGACGAACTAATAATTACCTCTGCAAACAGTCAAAATATATACAAACTGGATAGAGATCAGGAATTAAAACGATTGGGCCGTGATATAATATTGGGAAAATCATTTTTATATCCTTCAGGTGCTATCGTTGATTCATCTGGAAGAGTATATGTTTCTGACAGAGATAATAATAGGGTGTTTTCGATTGAAGAAAATATGGCCACGAAACTTCTTGAACCAAAATTAAACCAGGACGGAAGTTTGGTAAATGATCAACCTCTAATGCCCACTTCGATAAAACTGGGTCCTAATGGCAATCTCTATGTTCTATATGAAGAGAATGGAACTATAATCAAGGTACAATCGGGGAACAAAGTGATGGTTGCGCTAAAGCCTGGTATAGTGGAAGGTGCCGTAGATATTGCTGTGAATAGTAGAGATACCATTTTTGTCGTAAGCAGCAAAGAACATAGGATCTACCGTGTGGAAAATGACTCGACAGTTATAGTAATTGCAGGTACTAAACCTGGTGATAATCTTGTGCGAAACAATGTTTCAGCATTGCAATCTTATCTTGGGAATCCAATATCTATTGATGTTGATAATCAGGGGAATATATATATTGCCGATGAGAGGTTTGGCCTCATACGTAGAATAAAAAATGATGGCATAATAACATCACTTGTGGGGACAACGAACAAAATAAAAAATATGACTCAGCTTAGGGTTTCACCAAAGGGAAACCCGGAAATATATGTTAGCCAAGCTTTGGAGCATACCATACAAAGAATTACACTGGAAGGAGTACATCCATGGAGTGTAGATACAACCATATTGCACCCGAAATATATTATTGAAAAAGATGGCATCTATGGGTTGGAGCCAGAACTCAGGGCAGCATTATATGCGATATTAAGTGAAAAAGCTCCCGAAAAGAAAATAACATTTATTGAGCGCAGTAGAGAATTAAACCTGCGTTTCATGGCATTCATTAGCCGACATCCATTTTTATTTGCCGTACTTCTTCTTTTGTTAAACCAGGGCTTATCTTCCAGTCTAGATGGTGGAGGAGGTATCACAGACCTTCCACCAGATTTTCCCTTTTGATAAAAAAATTGTCCTTTCTAAAAAACGTTTAGATCGTCAAAGGAGTTGATCATGAAAAAGTCACTTTATATCTTAATCTTATTGAGTGGATTTACCAATGGCCAGAAACAGGAAAGGGAACTTCCTGTTCCGTTTCCTGCGGTAGAAAAAGAATCCTTAAACGAAAGTAATACCCTTGATGTGCCAAGACGGATTTCATACCAGGGACTTCTGACACAGGCTAATGGCCGGGCAGTTAAGGATGGATTGTATCAGGTTACGTTCAGGTTTTATAAACAAATGGAAGGTGGGACTGCCTTTTGGGAAGAAAATCAGCAGGTACAAATCGATGATGGAATAATCTCTACAATATTAGGTAAGGTTAATCCTATTTATTCTATTTCTGCTGAAGCCTACCTAGAAATTCAGATTGATGAAATTATCATGTCACCCCGCCAGGAACTAACATCTGTATTTTATTCGGTGGTATCGGATACCGCCAAATTTGCTCAAAACGCAAATTATACTAATTTAGACAGTCTACCAGATTTGTCTGTATTTGCAAATATAGACACATTGACAAACTATCCACTTATTTCAAACTTGGACTCAGTGGCTTTCACTGGGGATTATAATGATCTGGAGAATTTACCGGATTTAGACAATTTGGCCCTTGATACGCTCTCTCATTACAGTATGACATCTGACTTGATAACTACCTATGCTACCCTTGATACACTATCTCATTACATTATTACAGATGATCTGATAACTACCTATGTTACCTTTGATACGTTAGATTATTATCAATCCCAAGATTCTGATTTAACTACGATTTCTAATCTGCGACGTGATAATCTCAACAATCGTATTATAATTTCCAGTGATTCGAATTGGGTGTCCATGGGAGGAGATACTGCAAGATCAGCTTTAGGTCTCGCAATTGGAAGCGATATTCAACCTTATGATGATGATCTTGATGATTTGTCAGATGGAACTCTATCAGCAAATAAAGTCCAGAATGGTGATTATTTTATTAATTCAGATGGAGAAAATGGACAGGTTTGGACCTCCGATGGAGATGGAGCAGGAGTATGGGTAGAACTTGGGGCTGCGGACTCGGTAATGGCGGATGATATCAGGCAGGGTGATGCAGCGGTAACGATCAGTACAATTTCTGGGGCTGTGAATATTAACCCTGGATCTGGATCACCTGTAGTATTGGATGGTACAGTAAAAGTTGATGCTGGGGTAGTAATAGGTGCTACATCGGTAACATCCGAGAGTTTTGTAGCCACTACTGGTATTGATGTTAGTGGATCTGGAGGTATTATCCTTGAAAATGATGAGAGTATTACCAACTCCACAGATGGAACGTTACTTGTTACATCTCCGACTACATCCTTAAGCGGTGATCTTACTGTCACTGGTAATGATATTACCTTTGGTAATGGAGAGACTATAACCAATGGTACAGACGGCAGTGTTACTATTGGGATTTCAGGAAGTGATCAAGTCAGTATTACAGACGGCAAGATCATACCAGTGGGAGATAATGATATTGATCTGGGTAGTAATGCTACTGAATACAGGGATCTTTATGTTGATGGTGTAGCATATTTGGATGCTATCGGGTTGGGAACAACAACTTTAACCTTGCCCACGGCAGACGGATCAGTTAACCAGGTTTTACGCACTGACGGAACCGGAAATTTGTCTTGGGATTCAGCTAACCCTATTATAACAGGTGCAGCCACTACGATTGGGAAAGATGATTTGACGGCATCACGAGCATTGGTTTCTAATTCGAGCGGTAAGGTTGATACATCGGTGGTTACTTTGACTGAGCTTGGATATTTAGATGGAGTTACATCGGCAGTACAGACACAGCTAAATGCAAAACAGGCAGCGGATGATGATTTAACGGATCTAGCGGATGGTACGTTATCAGCGAGTAAGGTAGAGAATAATGCATATTTTATTACTTCAGCTGGGACATCGGGTCAGGTATGGGTATCAGATGGTGATGGCGCAGGAGCTTGGGGTTCAGCCAATGCTGGTATCACAGGTGCAGCTACGACGATTGACACAGAAGCTTTGACTGCATCACGAGCATTGGTCTCTAATGCGAGCGGTAAGGTTGATACATCGGTGGTTACTTTGACTGAGCTTGGATATTTAGA
>CAJWLO010000043.1 GCA_913043235.1 uncultured Fidelibacterota bacterium | reverse complement strand
CACGGGTTAAATTTTGACCCTTTTGTTCAAAGACCTCTCTAAAATTAAGATTGATTGAGTAGGAATTATTAAGAGAACGTTTGAACCCGAAATCAGCATGTAAATAAAGTAACTTACTCATGTTTTCACCAGATCTAAAATCTTGCTCCAGCGACAGACTGGTTTTATCGTTAATATTTTTCTGGAATTTTTCTGCATGCCAGAATTGGATATCATCCAAACCCTGTGAAAACAGGATACCTTTCATAAAAAATAAATATAGAATATTAGATATAAGTTTTATAATTCTTTGTTTTAATTTTTTCATATTAATCTAGTCATAAATTGATTTCATGTAAAATTTTATCAAAGTCATACACCAAGACCCTCGAATTCCATTGGTCAACAACTGCAATTCTCCTTGAACCATCAGCGAGAATAATTGCTGATATACCATCTGGCGATGCAAGTTCATTTCTCCGCCAGTCATTCTTCAAGTGTGGTTTGGCAATCCCAGCCATGATGGTTTGTTCGTTATAGTTTATACCATCAATCACACAATTGGAATTATCATCACAATAAAAAATGGCTTTTTTTCCAATGAATGCCTTGCACTGACCAGAATTGACATCAAAAATAAAAATCTTTCCGGCCTTTTCATCCACAGCAAATAAATTCTTGCCTGAAACACAAACACCCTCAACAGAGTCATTAAAATACCCATCGATAATGGAATCATTTTTTATGTTCACCCCAATTAAACGATCAAGAAATCGACCATTTTTAAGATCAAAAGCGGCGATATATCTTTTTTTAGATATATTCCCAAACTGGGTTTTTTGGGGTTTCTCTTCAGCAATAAAGAGAGTATTTTGATCACTACTGATGGCCATGCCTTCACTTTTCCTCATTACTTTCGTGATCTCTTGGGTATCAGCAAATTCACGGTCATAGATATAAGAAATATCACCATTATTTTTCACTTGTTTGAATTTTCGGAATCCAAAATTCCGAACCTTATTATTTTCGAATACTTTTTTGGCCATATCAATCACATATATATCACCATTCTCGGCAACAACCACTCCTTGTGGGAAAATGAGACAACTATCATTTTCTGGTTTATAGTAACTATCGGCAGCAATATCACACTTTTTACCAATAAACTGGTCAAATTCTAAATCGGGATTAAGACGAGCGACTATGCCTGCACCCTCAAGTGTTATATAGATGAATCCACCACCGTCCTTACTGATACCTGTTGGTAAAATTTCTGAATTTTCTAATCCAAGATCCTGGGATGATAATGAGTTTAATAACAGTCCTTCTGAAGAAAAATGCTGGATCCGGTTATTGTTTACATCAGTGACTATCATGGAACCATCAGAAAGAAGTTCTACATCATCGGGCTGGGCAAGTTGGTTCATTCCAGATCCATATCCATTTTGGACACTTGGAGCAATACTGAGGGGTGTGATAACAAAAGTGAGGTCAATGACGTCTGTTTTTTCGCTGCATCCAGAATGGAATAATAATCCCATTGAGATGAATAAAATGTAAGATGACAATCTAATTGAAAAGATAATACTTGTAATGAAGAAAAATTTAAAAAATAAAAAGAATATAATTACGGGGGTTAATTAACCACATAAACCCCCGTAATTATAGTTTTAAAAGGCTATTTTATTCTCTAGCCCAAGCGGCTGTAAACATGGAGATACTGCCTTCTCGTTCATTGGCGGAAAAAGCAATACCATTTGTTTGGTGCATACCAAGGCCCTCGGAACCTATTGCACTTTTTTCCATGCCATTATCACTTGCATAGTCAATGCCAGCGGGGGCCATGGAATCGAAAACAGGATTTGCTGGGTCCGTTACGTCATACACAATAACAGCGTGTGATTCTTGTAAGGCAAAAACCGCATAGAGCTTATCATCTCTTTCAACCAAAGAGCATTCTTCCGGCTCTGTGCGTTTTTTGTAACTTCTGTCATCCCTCTGCCAGCCAGATGGAAGATCGTTTTCAATAACATAGGGGTTACCGTATAAAGTGCCGCTGGGAAGCGCCATCAATTGAAAAGTCCCGTTACGCTCACTTGAGATAAGCGCTTTGGTTCCGTCAGGTGAGATAAACAGCCCATCAGGTTCGCACTCTACGCCCGCTCCATCGTCAGCTGTACCGCCATCATCTGGAAGGTCCACTACGGTATATTTTCCTTGTGTCAGGGGGGCATCAGCAACATTGAATATCATGATCTGGCTTGTTTCCTGGATAGAAACAATTACAGTACCATCTGCAGATGTTTCAGCATGCTCAGGTTCTGAGTCTGGATCCCAATCAACTGCAAAGTCTTGTACTAGAGATGCATTTGCAACACCGCCACTTAGACTAATAATAGATACGCTGCCACCATTTCGTTCTGCCGGCTTGCAGGGGCGATCTTCGCGATCATCTTCACATGCAACAACCAGGTGAGAGCCATTTTTTGTGAAAGCAGCACCATCGGGGTTATAACCAACTTCCACTTCTTTTACAATTGACCCATCAGATAACTTTACAAACATGATCTTACCCTTGGCGCAATCTGTTTCAGCAACACAGACAGCTACATAACTTTCGCCGCCTATTGGAATAGAAACATCGATAGATGTCATTTCCGCGGTTGCAGAACCAGGATCGAGGTCATATGTTGATCCAAACGAAAAAGAACTTGCAGTGTAATTAATAACAGTAAGTCTTCCGATTGCAGATGAAACAAAAACAGCCTGATCATCAGTGCCAGGGACAACCCGTACAATTTCAGCATTTGCATCTTCGCCAGCAGTTAAAGACATAACATTTTGAATATCAAAACTGTCATAGATAGTTTCGACTACTTCATCATCTTCACAACTGACAAAAAATAAAAGCCCAAAGGACATTATTGTGGTTAAAAGTATTTTTAGTATTTTGTTCATTTTCTCTCCTTTGTTTATTTTATGAATTACGAGTGAATCTTAACCATATTATTTGTGCTTGTTAAAATTCAAATTTTAACTGTAGTAAAAATTGATTATCCTTAACATAAGTGTTATCAATTATATTTCCATCATTATCTGTCGTTTTTGAACCGCCTGTTATTTCGTTTAGGAAATAATACTCAGTTTTAACAGTCAGATAATCGTTTAAACGTATCAAAAAAGCAAGAGTAATCATTTCTCTGTCCCACGTTTGAGGATCCCCCATGGTTTCTTCATGCCTTTCAATATTCAAGTTGCCAAATCTTATAAGCGGTTCAACACTTTTTATTTGATTTAATGGAATTCGATAGGATCCCTCTACATAAAATCCATTTCTAGGCAATAGCCCATCTAAAGCGTTAATGTATTCTGCGCGGATATGGATATTTTTTCGATCTACACCAACCCGACCGCCATACCACCAGTGCGTTTTATCATCCTCTTCCCATTCATCCTTGCTTTCAGCTATATTATCATATCCTGGAAGAAAACCAAGATTATACTTCCAATCATAATCATCAATCAGTTTTCCGGTATAATACCAACCATCAGCGGAAACACCAAAAACCTTTAGGCCAAGAGACCCACCGTATTCAAACGTTTGTCCATCCCTATCTTCGTAATCATTATACACCATCATCTTGAATGATTTATCTTCAGCGGCATCATCAGTGCCTAACGGTCTTTTCATCGCAAAGGAGAGCCCTAGATCGGCTTCAATATTTTCACCAAATTTATATTGAGTTTTTGATGTAATATGATATTCCCGCCCTTTCCAAAAAGCCGTGCCAATCAGCGGATAGCCTTCAGTTTGCCGTTTTGTTGCAATCATAGGTTTATTTTTTCCCAATTCAAGAAGGGTACGAAAACTGGGGAGCTCCCAGCGAGCATAATGCTTGTCAACATTTGCTCTCTTATCACCGAAACGGAGCTCAAATTTGTAATATAAGTTTTCAGAGTAGTTGATTCGCGTAGATAGCACCGCTTTATCAATGCGCATATGGGGACTGCGATTTTTTACTTTATTGTAAGTAAGATCCTGGTTTGTAAATCCGCCGGGTCCCTCTACATCCACAAACTCTGTTTCTATTTCACCGCCAAATAATATTTCTAATCCGCTCTCGGATTGAACAGAAGTTAGCTGTGTCCAACCCAGACTGGTAAAGATCCCAATTTTCATTAAGTGCGTTAGTACCGATTTCATGAAATGTTCTTTTAAATATCCAGTTTTAATCATTAGGTTTTTCTTTCCATAGAGTTAATGGTATTAATATTGCTATAATAGAAGCAGATATCCAAAAAATAAAGGCGGTATCAAAATTATAACTTTCTATTCCATTAATCGTTGTTTTGCTATTATTGATCAGTAAACCACTAATCCAGTCCTGTGTAGCTGCTCCTATATAGCTAAAAATACCAATGATACCTTTCACAGATCCTGCTGCTTTTGTGGGGAGTAAATCTACAGCCCATAATCCACCGATATAGACAACCATACAACCCAATGTAAATTCAAAAAGGCCCAAGGCTGCCACATTAAAAATGTAACTATTTTGTGGGGCGGCTTGTAAGCACAGCAAACTTATGGTGAGCAATGTGCCCATTATCAGTGCCGGCACATTTCTTTTCGCATTAAAGAACCGATCAGAAAACCATCCTGAGAATATAGCACCAGCCAGACCAAGCATGGTATTTACCCCCATAATGGTACCTGCTTCTATTATTGTAAAGCCTTTTGCTTCCTGAAGGTAGAGTGGGCCCCAACTGTGTATAGCGTATCGGCAGGTATATAAAAATGTGGCCGCTAGACCGACCTTCCAGACAACGCGGCTTTTCAGTACTTGGAGCTGAAAATCTTTTATAGATTTTTTCTTATGCTTTCCACCAGAAAAGTCCTGTTTATAATCAGCTACGTTTGGTAGCCCATAAGTTTCTGGCCGATCTGCCAATGTATAGTATAAAATTAAAGCAACAATTAAACAGATAAATCCCGGCCCTATAAAACCCATTTTCCAGCCAAACATTGCCACTACAGTTGATGTGCCAATAAATGTAAGCCCTTCACCAATATTGTGGGACGCTGCCCAGATACCGTATTTTGTACCTCTTTCTTTATTGCTGAACCATTGGGTTAGTGATACAACACAGGGTGCAGAGCCCATGGACTGAAACCAGCCGTTGACAAACCAGAGCCCGGCCATTACCACAAAATTAGTGGTCATACCAAAAGCAAGATTCACCAAGGCTGAAACTCCCAATCCAGTAGAGATGAATTTTCTTATATTTGCTCTATCAGACAGAAATCCATTTGTCAATTTTCCAAAAGCATAAGAATAAAATAAAAGAGCCCCAATGATACCCAACTCTGCAGGAGTTAAAATGCCAGCATCCATCATAGGTTTTTTGGCCACCGAAATGGTTAAGCGCCCAATATAAAAGACTCCATAGCCCAAGACCACTGACCAAATAACACTGCTGCGTTTACGGTTGTAAAGTTTTGATATCTCCGTTTTATCAGTGATAACAGGTTTGTCTTCACCCGTTTTCCACCAAGAAAAAAATTTCATCATACTAATATTCCCTCATTATTTATCCATTTCAAAAAGAAAAGCAGCTTTTAAGGCACCTGCAATAACCCAGTCTGGCTCAAATTGTTGAAGCTTAACAATAAACTCGGTACAGCGTCTCATGGCATCTTTATCATATTGTTTTCCGTCCAAGAAGGGATGGTCAAAAGAGAATTCAGGTATCCTCAGCTCTCCATCTTGCGTAGGAATAATCCAGACGGTTATATCTACGCGTCCGAAAAGACCATCACCAAAGTCCAGCTTTCCAGGTGTGATCATCCATTCATCCGCAGAGACGCCTGCAACCTTGGTCAATGGAGCTGTTTCGGGGATTCCTAATTTTCCCAGGACAGGGTAAATATTCGCGAAAGAACCTAAACGCATCTCCGGGGCCCTATCAAGGATAGTAGAGTTTGATATCGAATAGGTGGTTTCATTGGTCCCTCCATTTCTTGAAAAATAAACAATATCTGATTCCAGTTCGATTGTTTCATTCTTAGGAGTATAACCATTATTAAGAATTAAATCGACAGCCAACGCGTTTTCAGGCTCAGTCTGTCGGTATTTTACACCATATTCAAAGCCCGGTTTTTTATTTCCGTTTTCATATTTTACTTTTTGTCGAATTAGAAAACCAGCCTTTCTCAATTCCCGTTGTTCTGTATCAAAAAAGCTGACCTCTTTATGCTTCAGCGTAAAAGGATTTGTTTTTTCTACAACTGTAATGTTATGGTTTTTGGCGACTTTTTTTACAATCTCCCAATAGTTTTTAAAACCTATAAGGGGATTATCAAATTTATCTGCACTTAATAAAAGTTTGTACTCACTGGAGTTGAGTTGTTTGTCTCTATCGGTTGAGCAGTTGCAGATCAGAAAAGATAATAAAAAAGCGAAAAGTATTTTTTTTATTAAAATTGGTTTCGATATTATTTTCATAAAGTTGTTTTGTTTTATCTCTCCTAATATACCAATCGTTAAAATTGATACATCCCAGGAACAAGAAGTAAATGATTTTAAACCCTGTTTCTGGGATGTAGTAACTCCCCTAATGTATGAATCGTTTTAGCAATTTCGCCAGTATAAATATTAATTTGTTTTAACAGATCCATAAGTTCCATATGGATTTCATGGGTTTCAATAGATTCTTCCCGCTCTTGATGCAGGCGTTCCAAATGACTGACCCTGTATTTTGTTTCGAGGGCTGAATATTTTCCTTCTTTGTTGATAATCTTTTCTGCTTTTCCAGGGTCAAGCTTGGAAAATGCTTTTTTTAATCGGTTTATCTGTTTACATACCTTGTTGTGATAAATGCTCAGTTCTTCTTTTCCTTCAGGAGAAAAATCCATATTAAGAGAGTCTTTTTTGGCAAGAAGCGGGATCATGTTTTTTTCAATGGTATCTCCAATACTTTCAATATCATTTGTAATGGACATCAAACCATATACTTCTTGGGTCTGGTTTTCTGATAATTCTTGCTGTCCAATTTTTCTTAAATATTTTATGATTTTCACATCCAAATAATCCAATTTTTCTTCCCGCATTTCAACTCCTTCTACCAGAGATAATTGCGGGTAGGTTTCATCTCGTAATTGATCATTAGAAATAAAAGGAATGATTATTACATCTAACATACGTCCAAGAATTTTTGCCATCCGTAAAATTTCGCTTCGGGCCAGGTCTATTGCCAATGCCGGAGTAGAAATTGCTGAATTATCCAAATGCCAAGTGATTGGGATAATACCTTCTTCAGTTTTTTTATCGGGTAAGATTTTGTACACATAATTTGCTAGAATTGTAGTAAACGGAAGAAAAATCAGTCCTACAGTAATATTAAATATTGTATGAGCATTCGCAATTTGGCGGGGTGATTCCATAGCCAATTTTTCAATGCCAGTTAATCCTGAAACCGGAGACATCCAGCGTACAATTTCCGCTAGATGTGGGATAAACAATATAAAAAGAAAAACACCTCCGGTATTAAAAACCACATGTGCAATTGCAACTCTTTTGGCGTCTCGGATAGTTCCAATGCTGGCTAGCCCAGCTGTAATGCATGTGCCGATGTTAGCGCCAAAAATAAGTGGGATACCCCCTTCAAGCGTGAGCAAGCCCTGCTGTGCCAAAACAATTACGATACCCGTAAACGCACTGGAACTCTGGATCAACGCTGTGAAAATGGCACCGATTAAAATGCCAATTATGGGATTTTCCAGATCTTTCATAAGATCAATAAACGGCTGGAAGGCGCGGAGAGGCTTCATGGAATCAGACATAATTTTCATTCCGAAAAACAGAATACCAAACCCTAGGATTGCTTCCCCAATATGCTTGATGGAGTCTTTCTTGCTAAACATAGTCATAGCAAATCCAATCGTTATCATGAGTAGTGCGTAATCAGTTAGTTTAAAGGCCACCAATTGTGCTGTTATAGTTGTCCCAATATTTGCCCCAAGAATGATACTAATAGCTTGAACATAAGTCATGAGTTGTGCCTGCACAAAACTAACTAGCATCACCGTGGTGGCGCTGGAACTTTGGATGATCATAGTTACAAAGGCACCAACAGTCATTCCAATTACTCTGTTGCTTGTAAGCGCAGCGAGAATGTTTCTCATACGGTCCCCCGCAGCCTTCTTCATGCCTTCGCTCATTTTTGCCATACCGTACAGGAAAAATGATAGTCCACCGAGTAATCCGATAATTAAAAAGCCCCAATGTATGCTACTGCTAGAACTATCCCCCGCATTAAGAAAACCAGTTCCTGGAACTATTATGTATAAAATCAATCTTGTGAATGATTTGGTATTAATCATAATTCATTTTTAATTAATTATTCTAATTGTACTAATTATTTTAGAATTTTCGCCAATATTAAAATAGTTTAAAGTCTATAATTTTAATCTAGATATCATGAATGTCAATGGATTTTTCCTGCTCTTGGTATAGGCGCTCTAAATGATTGATCCTGTATTTTCTTTTCAGTGTGTTAATATTTTCCATTTTCTCTTTATTTTTTAGCACGTCTCTTTTCTTTTCTTGATTGTAACAAAGGTACAGCAAAACTAGCAAGCGCTACTAATAACATGATTAAACTTGCAGGTCTCGTAAAGAACACTGCCCAACCACTCATCATGACGGCACGTATAAAATTAGTCTCTGCAATATTTCCTAGTACCATACCAAGGACTATTGGAGCAACTGGATAATTATAGCGTCTTAGGATCCAACCAAAAACACCAAATCCTAAACAGGCTATTACATCAAAGAATGAATTACGAACGGCAAAACTTCCGATGATTGATACAGCAAATATTATTGGAAATAATATACGTTTCGGAATTGTAGTTACCTTAATCCATAATCGACTGCCAAAGAATCCAAGAGCTAATAAAATAATATTTGCTAATAATAAGCTTGCAAGTAAACCATAAATAATGTCAGGACTGGAAATAAATAGTTGCGGACCGGGAGTAAGATCGTGAATCATTAATGCTCCAATCAGTACAGCAGTTGATGCACTGCCTGGTATTCCTAATGTCAATAATGGAATTAATGCACCGCCAACGGAACTACTGTTTGCCCCTTCTGCAGCTGCTACTCCTTCTATGCTACCCTTTCCAAACTTCTCAGGTGTTTTGCTCATTTTTTGAGTCAAATCATAGGAAATAAATGCAGCTATTGTTGCCCCTGCTCCCGGGAATATCCCGATTGTTGTACCTATAACAGAAGAGCGCAAAATGGTCAATTTTAGCTTCCAATATTCTAAGAAAGTTGGCCATTTTTGTTTACTGGAATCAGCAGCTTTGCTGTCAAACTTTCCGTTTTCCAATTGTTTAAATATTTCGCTTAATGCAAATAAACCAATCAGTGCAGGTATCAAAGCGAATCCATCATATAAGAATGACAGCCCAAATGTAAATCGGCTTACTCCTGAAATCGGATCGATACCTATAGTATTAATCAGTAGTCCAAACATTGCGGCAATAAATGCTTTGATCCAATTTTTTCCACCAAGTGACGCTACTGTGGTGAGACCGAATATCGCTAATGCGAAATACTCAGCCGGATGAAATTTCAAAGCGACTTTTGCAAGCGGACCTGAGAAAAATATTAATATTAGAGTACCTACAATACCTCCAATTGTTGATGCTACTAGAGATACTCCAAGTGCCATACCCGGTTTACCTTTTTTAGTTAATGGGTATCCGTCAAATGATGTAACTACAGATGATGGAGTGCCAGGTGCATTGATTGTTACGGCTGTAATTGAACCACCATAATTTGCAGCAATATAAATTGCAACAAGTAAAATCAATGCTAAAGTTGGCGACATTGCATATGTAAAGGGGACTAGTAATGCCACTCCCATAGAAGGAGAAAGCCCCGGTGTTGCTCCTGCAATAATACCCATTGTAACACCCAAAATAATTGTAAGGATGGGTACGACTCCAATTACGTATGAAAGTCCATCACCTAAATTTGAAAGTAATTCTATTAGAATAACCCCTCAAACCACTTACCAAGCGGAAGCGGCACAAATAATATCTTATAGAAAATGATATATGAAAATACAATCCATGTTCCGGATGTAATGAGCATTACTTTTATATTCTTATAACCTAAATAAATCATTCCGGTAATCATAAAAATAAAAGTGCTTAGGAAATACCCGACGTAATTCATCACTAGTAAATAAACCACAAGGAAGCCAATAAATGTTAAAACAATATCAACTCTCGGTCCTGCCTGCTCTAAACCCTCTTTATTTTTTAACGTTTTTACTAATAGTAAAAGAGAAAGTGGAACTAAGGTAAATATCCATAAACGAGGAACAACAGCTGGTCCAACTTCACTACTCACTGGAAAAATGAAAGATTGTAGATAAAATACTATTGAAATTAATAGGAAAAAGCTAATTACCATTATCCTGCCAAAAGTGTTTGAGAACGATGATTTATATATCAAGTATCCCGCTAAACCGATGACAGTAATCAAACCTATGGTTAAAATTAATAAAGGTGTTCCCTCTCCATATTTACTTAACCCATTATTACTGGAAGTAGAAATAATTTCCGACTTCGTTAGATAATATTCGAATGTTTCAACATCCTGTTTAACAATATCAGTAAACTCATCACCACCAATGAATTCAACATCAATACCGCCCTTTCCCCAAAATTCTTTCCAATCAGGATCTGCAGTAACTTGTTGGAATAGGTTAGTATACCATTCAATAACATCAGGTGGTGTTCCTGCTTTTAGGGCAAACCCACGCCACATATATTCATTGTTTAGTGTAGTCGAGCCAAGCTCAGTGAAAGTTGGTGCATTAGGGAAAGCTTCTAACCTCTCATCACTTGAAACTGCAGCAATGTACAAATCAGGGTTACCAAGAGCATCGCGTGGATTACCAACATAAGCAACTCCCTGCTCACCAAGTAAAGCTGCAATTGCTTTTCCACCACTTTTGTATGGGATCCATTTGGCATACATACCATATTCATCCCATATTTTCATAGCGGTTACATGATCTAATCCACCAGCTGCTGGTCCCACCCAATTCTGTTCTCCGGGATTTTGTAATGCATCTTTGACAATATCATTCCATTCAAAAATATCATTTTTTACATTTGTCAAAACACATTCGGGGTCAGCCATTAACATTGCCGTCCAATGCAGCGCATTTACATAATCGCGACCACCTACTTGAATGAATTTGGCGATATTTGATTTTGTACAAGCATAAAGATTGTATCCGTCTTCAGGAGCTTGTAGTACCTTTTTCAATGCAACAATTCCACCGGCACCGGGTTTATTTTCAACGACAAATGTCGCATCTACGTATTTATCCGCTACACTTGAAAATTTTCGAGCTGTTATATCGATTAATCCACCCGGCCCTGTATAGACAACAATTTTGATAGGTTTATCAGGGAAACCTGCAAACACAATACCGAAAAGCAGGAAAGAAAGAATACGAAATTTAAGTGATGATTTTCTCACTATTTTTGAGTTGATATAAAATCATTTTTCAAACAACCCCGTTATGGATTGTTCAATATTTTACCAGGTTGTATAAGGATTTTTCAAAAGCATCATATTATAATACTTTACCTGTCCGGTTACTTCGTCACCCACAAAATCCGGTTTATTGAACTGTTGCTCTTCACTTTTCAGCTCAACCTCAGCAACGATAAGACCATCATTTACACCGTGAAATTCGTCCACTTCCCAAATAAGACCATCGTATTCATATTTATATCGTGTCTTTTCAATTAAAGGTTGATCACAGAGTGTTAAAAGATGATCTGCATCTGGAACGGGAATCTCTGTTTCAAACTCATAACGGCTCATTCCGCTTTCACTGCCCATTCCTTTGATTGTGAGAACTCCCTTTTTTGATCCGTCTTTTTCAACAGTGCGGATACGTACAGCCCGTTCTTTTTCTGGCTGGAGGTATCCCTGACGCATGGTGATCCCGCTTAAGTTTTCTGGTAATGATAAAACCAGAAATTTTCGTTCAATTTCTTTTCCCATTATACTACCTTTCTAATTCGCTAGAGGTTTATCGATCCAGCCAAGAACTCTTTTAATCGCCTGTAGATAATTAATGTTTTCTACGCCATCAAGTCCTACGTCTGACATTGTTTTTTTAATATCATCTAACTCAGTGGATTCAGAATTAATAGACATGACTTTTGCACCGTTTATTATCACGTTTCCCACTTCGCAAATAGTGTCGTTCACCATATACCCGAACCGTTCTTTTATAACGCTAACTGCCTGCAGTTCGGAATGATTTTTAACCATGAAAAGGAATTCATCCGCGGTATAATTTTTTTTGTCAAAATCGGGCATGTTCACCTGGAATGCGGGGAATATATCACTTTTTAGAAAATCAATAGAGACGGGGAACTCGGTTTTAGTGAGAGGGTTCCACTGTTCCAATCCATCCACAGTCTGGACATAAGTCTTAATATCCATTTTCCCTTCGCGAATCTTAGTGTTGTTAATATCATTAGTGCGGGACATGATATAGGTTTCCGGGGAATGACGAACCCATAATTTTTCTGGAATAGGAACGGACAACCGCGCCATTCGCGCAGCCTGATCATTGAAATTTTGGCCAAAAGATCGGAATTCAAATCGAGGTTTAGATATTTCACCAACCTGTAGTTTTTCTTTTCCCATTTTACCCTCCCTTGTAGATAGTAATTAATAATTATATTAATATTAACTTAACAGAACTTACAAACATGTGATTATAATTAATCCATTTTACGAGGTAATAATGTGTATAAAATCACACCGCTGAAAACTGCCAGAAAACCTTTACCCCAACCCATGTTTACAGGTAACAGACCCCCTTCTTGAGTCCATGAAAGCACCGCAAACATAATTCCAAAAGACGAAAGTAAAAGCCAAATAGTTTTTTTCATTATTTATTTTTATTAATGTTTAAAGCACCGTACCCCGGTGAAAATCATAGCGATTCCGTACTCATCACAGGCGTCAATTACTTCCTGGTCGCGAATTGAACCACCAGGTTGTACCACGACTCTGAGCCCCGAATCCTTTATAGCGTCAATGCTATCCCTGAAAGGAAAGAAGGCATCTGAAGCCAGTACGCCACCTTTTACATTTTTACCGCCCTTGCGTAATGCCATGTGGACTGCATCCACGCGGCTTACCTGTCCTGCGCCCAACCCAATAGTTGTATTGTTTTTGGCAATTAATATACCGTTGGATTTAGCGTGGCGCAATACCTTCCATGTAAACAGTGCTGTTTCAATGTCTTTTTCAGAAGGCTGTATTTTTGTTACGATGGTTAGGTCGTCTTTAGTAAGAATTTTTGTATCTGTGTCTTGAACAAGAAGGCCTCCATCTACATTTCGGACTTCCAGTTTGTTTGTACGTTTATCGAATTCGCCAATCTCCAAAACACGAAGATTCTTTTTCTTTTTGAAAATGTCTAAGGCTTCTGGCTCGAAGTTTGGTGCTAGGACAATTTCTACAAATACAGATGTAATGGCTTCTGCAACCTGCTCTGTGCAGGTTCGGTTAAAAGCAACAATCCCACCGAATGCGGACATAGCATCGGCATTAAAGGCTCGATTAAAAACATCTAAAAGATCATTACTTACAGCCACACCGCAGGGATTCGAATGTTTCACAACCACGCAAGATGGTTCATCAAATTCCCGGACGCAGGCTAGAGCGCCATCGGCGTCCATAATATTATTGTAAGAAAGTTGTTTGCCCTGATGGATTTTGGCATTCAGTATATTGGGTTCATTATTGCCAGGGATTTTATAAGATGCAGCGGTTTGATGGGGGTTCTCACCATAGCGCATTTCTGAATGCTTCTCAAATGTGAGTGATAAATCATCAGTCAAATATTCATCCTTTAAATAATTATGAATAATGGTGTCATATTGGGCAGTGTGTCCGAATGCTTTAGCGGAAAGTTTTTGTCGTGTTTCAAACAAAATTTTACCGGATTGTAATTCATTAACAACAGTAGAATAATCTGATGGATCTACAATAACGCAGACCCAACCCAAGTTTTTTGCTGCTGAGCGAATCATGGTAGGCCCACCGATATCTACATTCTCTAATGCCAGAGCTAGATCGCAATTTTCATGAGAAATAATATCAGAAAATGGATAAAGGTTGCAGACCACAAGATCAATCCATTGAATTTGATTCAATTCAGCATCGATGGTGTGTTTATCACGAAGACCTAGAATACCACCTTCCACCAAAGGATTAATGGTTTTCACCCGACCGTCCATGATTTCCGGAAACTTTGTATAATCACTAACATGGGTGACTGGGATATCTGCGTTCTTTAATGCTCTTGCAGTTCCACCGGTAGACAAAATTTTCACGCCCAGTCCATGCAAAGATCGGGATAATTCCACCACTCCTGTTTTATCAAAAACAGATATAAGTGCACGTTTTACTTTAATAGGATTTTGAGTTAAAGTTGGATTATTTAACATTATTTTTAGATGGCTTAGATCGCATAAAACATCATGTAATTATTTGCTGGTCGCCATGTTATTAATTTGGGTTAATCTAATTGCTTCGATGAAAGCCTCACCTTCTAATATCTGTACTTTTGTTTTTAAAGATTCAATGGTGTCGTCTGGATCAACATTACATTTCTTTTGTATCAAGATTGGCCCGGCATCAACATCTTCGATTACGAGATGAATAGTGCAACCGGTTTCTGTATCTTTATTTTTTAAGACTTCTTCATGAATGTTAGTATCTATCCCGCCAGCGTATTTGGGCAGGAGAGATGGGTGTACGTTTAAAATTTTATCCTGCCATTCTCGGCAAAACTCAGCTGATAGGATACGCATAAAACCAATCAATAAGATCAGATCAACGCAGTATTCTTTTAATACCGCTGTTATTTCAGCATCAAATTCTACTCGGGGCTTTCCTTTATGAGAAATAAAAAAAGCAGGCACATTGTGATTATGTGCCCGCTCTAAAATGTAAGCACCCTTACGATTGGATAACACTACTGACACTTCAGCGTTTAATTCACCCGATTCAATTGCATCCAAGATTGCTTGAAGATCAGAACCATTTGTAGATCCGATAACACCTAATTTTATCATCTTAATGAATTAATGTGGTCGATACGTTTCTGAATAATTATATCCGTTCCAATATCGGTTCGGTGAAACAACGGACCCTTAATAGACGAAACTTCGTTTTCTGCTAATTTCTCTGCATCAGAAATTGTATCAGCCATGCCCACCACCGCAACTGTACGACTCCCCGCTTCGACCAATTGTCCATTCTGTATATCCACAGAAGCATAAAAAAGTCCATCTGGATTTGATATGCCAGATACATCAATGGGTTCACCTTTCACAGGGCTGTCAGGATAGCCTTCTGGAACAGCGTATTTACAAACCGTAGCTTTGTTGGAAAATCGCACATCAACTTGATCCAAAGTACCATTGACAATGCCAATACATATATCAATAAAATCGCTTTCCAAAAGAGATAGCACATTCATGGCTTCCGGGTCGCCAAACCGAGCATTATATTCAATGAGCTTAACTCCGTTGGACGTAATCATAAATCCGCCGTAAAGAATACCCTTATATTCTTCTCCAAATTTATCTTTCAGTGCTTTTGCTGTGGCTGTATTGATTGCGTGGGCTTTGGCAATATCACCATCAGTTAAAAATGGTAACCCATGATTCACATCGGAATAAGTACCCATTCCACCGGTGTTTGGACCTTTGTCTCCTTCATAAGCCCGTTTGTGGTCTTGTACAGCAGGCATGTGTTTCAGATTGTCTCCGTCGCAAAAACTCATGAGAGAGAATTCTTGCCCTACAAATTTTTCTTCGATAACAAAATCACTACCGTCATCCACCATGTTTTTGCAGTATGCTAATGCTTCATCGTGGGAATGCAAATGATCTCCCGCCACTTTCACACCTTTCCCACCAGCAAGTCCATCATATTTTACCACATAATTTTCACCTAACTCGTTTAAGAATTCCATCACACCATTCATTGAATCAAAGGTTTGGTATTTTGGACTTCCAGGGATATTGTATGCTTTTAACAGATCACGGGTAAATGCTTTGGATGTTTCCAGTTGAGCCAGATATTTTTTTGGCCCAACAGTCTTCACTCCTGCATCCCACAGGCAATCGGAGACGCCTTGAGCTAAGGGATTTTCCGGTCCCACTATTGCCAAAGATGCGCCCACTTCTTTGGCATAGTCCAATACAAAATAAGAATCATTTATATCGCCAACTATAAATTTATCACATAAATCAGAAATACCTGGATTCCTATTGGATGCCAAACAATAGATTTCTTTTTCATGGGAAGAACGGTCTAGGGCTTTGACAATGGCGTGTTCTCTAGCTCCGGAGCCAATAAGTAATATTTTCATATTTTTTTAACAGAACCGTAAAACAAGTATAAAGAATTGCCTAATTCCCATTTCTGTCTTTTTCGCGCATGGCTTCCATTTTGTCCATTTTTTCATCATCCATATCATTACAGACATAGTATCCATCTAGGCAGGCCATGCAAGGCCGGTCAATATGATGATCGCCTTTTCTTGTAACAGCTTCGACAAGATTATCTATCTTTTGATACATTAAGGAATCTACTTCTAAATATTTTTCTATTTCTATCTCAGATTTATTTCCAGCGATGAGTTCGCCTCGGGTTGGCATATCTACACCATAAAAACAGGGCGATTTTACTGGTGGGCAGGCCACAGCAAAGTATACTTCCTGAGCACCAAAATCCCGGAGCATGCGTACAATTTCCCGACTAGTATTTCCCCTTACGATACTGTCGTCCACAATCAGAACTATCTTATCCCGGATCTCTAATTCTTGAGGTACGAGTTTATATTTTACAGATTTTTTGCGCTCATTTTGACCAGGCATGATAAAAGTTCGCCCTATAAATGTGTTTTTATATAACCCTTCAGAATACCGAACACCCAGTTCATGGGCAAAAGAAAGGGCAGAAGTATTTGCCGTACTGGGTGCCGGAATGACAATATCCGGTTTTTTCTCCGGATGTTTTTCTTTCCATGCTCGTGCAAGATTTTGTCCCATTCGTAAGCGTGCTCGGTAGACACTTATATCATTGAGTGTAGCATCGGGACGTGCAAAGTAAACATATTCAAAAATGCATGGATTGAAGTCCTTTTTAACCAGTCTTTTGTTGAATACTTGTCCGTCATTGTCCACATATATAAGTTCACCAGGAAGAACAGTTCCTTTTGGTTCGTAGCCAAGGGAATAAAACATGGAGTTTTCTGATGCAAAAATATAATCTTTCCCACCATTTCCGTTGGATCGTTCACCCTTTACCAGGGGGCGAATACCATTTGGGTCACGGAATACCACAAGGCCTTTCCCTATAATCATTGCTGTGACTGAGTAAGCCCCTGTTACTTTTTTGAAAATTGCACTGACAGCACTGCAAAGCAATTCAAAAAACTCTTCACTTGATTCTGGAGGATTATCTTCGTGTAATTTATCAGCGAATAGATGAAGCAGTACTTCTGTGTCACTGTTGGTGTTTAAATATCGTGAATCTTGTTTTGTTATTTCTTCTGTCAAGTCCTTGTAGTTGGTAAGATTTCCATTATGAGCCAAAGCAATTCCATAAGGCACAGATGTCCAAAACGGCTGTACTTCTCCATGGCTAAAACCACCATGGGTTGGATAACGATTATGTGAAATCCCAATATTCCCTGTAAGCAACTTCATGTTTTTTTCATTGAATACTTCTTTAGCAAGTCCCATTCCTTTTTCTTTGTGCATACGTTCATCGTAGGTTGTTATACCAGCGGCGTCTTGTCCGCGATGCTGCAGGTGAACAATACAGTCATAGAGTTCGCCTGCTACAGATTTATGGGAGTAGATTCCAGCGATTCCGCACATCAGATCAACTCTACAAGCTTAGGCGCTAGGCCAATGTAATTGGCCGGTGTAAGAGTTAATAACGTCTGCGTATCCTGCTCAGAAAGATTGAGTTTGTAGACAAATTTCGCAACTGATTCTACATCTACAGATTTGCCTCGAGTGATTTCTTTCAGTTGTTCATATGCATCAGGTTGCCCTGCTTTGCGAAGCAGAGTTTGTACCGCTTCTGCCAAGACTTCCCAGTGGTTATCCAGCTCTGCAGACATTTGTACTCGGTTTACAGCAATACGGTTTAATCCTTTTAAAATATTGATAAGGCCTAGGTAGGAATGACCGAGAGCGACACCTTGGTTGCGCAAGGTTGTGCTATCAGTCAGGTCCCGCTGCATACGAGAAACAGGGAGTTTGTCAGCCAGATGGCTAAAAAGTTTATTTGCGATTTCCATATTACCTTCAGCATTTTCAAACTGGATCGGATTGATTTTATGGGGCATGGTTGAAGAACCAACCTCGCCTGCTATTTTTTTTTGAGCCAGAACACCTCTACTTATATAGAACCATATATCCCTGCATAAATCTATGAGGATATGATTAACCCTTATTAGCTGGTGAAAATTTTCCGCCAAAGAATCATGGGGTTCAATTTGAGTAGTAACCAGATTTGGTTTTAGGCCCATATGTTTAATGAATCTTTGAGAAAAACGAAGCCAGTTCAGTTTAGGATAAGCGACCAGGTGAGCCGCCCATGTACCAGTAGCACCCCCGAACTTGCCCATCAATTCATGTTTATTAACTTGGTCAATTTGAAGTTTCAAACGGTTGTAAAAGACGGCCATTTCCTTACCAAAGGTTGTAGGTGTTGCAGGTTGTCCGTGGGTCAGTGCTAGCATGGGAACCTGTTTATAGCGTTTACTGATGGCCTTGAGTTGTTTATGGATCAAAACCAATTGAGGTAAATAAACCTGTTTCAAGGCATCTTGCCACATTAGAGAATAAGCCAGATTGTTAACATCTTCCGATGTCAGTGCAAAATGAACCCAGGGATGTAATGTTTTTTTTATTTTGCTGTGTATAAAATATTCCACGGCTTTCACATCATGATTTGTTTGGGCCTCAATAATTTTAATTTTCTGAGCATCACCGTTGTCAAATTTTTGATAAATGTTACGCAGTCGTTTTAATTGGCGTTTGGAGAAAAGAGGTAATTCATAAATTGTTTTTTCATTGCTTATTGCAATAAGATATTCGATTTCAATTTTCAAACGATAGCGCATGAGCGCTATTTCGGAAAAATATTTGTTAAGAGCCTTTGTAGATGAACCGTAGCGGCCATCTAGAGGTGAAACAGCTGTTAACTGGCTAGACACCAAATATCCGCTTCACAGCCATTGCGCAATTACCAGGGTCGATGACCGTAAGTACAGGTGTGTTGCTAGGCATCTGCAGCGTGGAATGAATATTGATCATCATATCTACTTTATCAGAAAATGGCGGACAGCCAATCGTTGGGAATTCACAGTTAGCCGCTACAAACCCTGACAATGCGTTGGAGCGACCTGCTATAGTGATATATATAATATTTTTCTCATCTTTGTTGGCATTAAGAATTTCTAATACCTTGGACGGCTGTTTGTGTGCCGAAGCAACATGCTGTTCCCATGTGATGCGGTAGTTATCTAGTTTATCTGTTATTTTTTTAGCGTGAGGCTCATCTGAAGTAGAACCCATGATGATCACAGTTTTCATTTTTGATTCCTTTATACAAATACGATGTTCACGAGACTAATTTTTAAGATATTTGTGTGATTATGTTCACACATAATCATCTAAGTTTTTAATAATTCTATCCTGAACTGATTTACCAGAATCAGGAAATGGGAACAACCCTCCGGTGATGGTCTCATATAAGTAAATATATCGGCTAGATAATTCAGTTACGAGTTCTTGCGGTGCATCGGGCAATGTTTCATCATTGTAGGGGTCACAATTATCTACAAACCAAAGTCTTAAGAACTCCTTATCAATATTTTGGGGTTCCTGCCCCGATGTCATCCTTTTATCATAGGTATTAGCAATCCAATAACGGCTAGAATCTGGTGTGTGGATTTCATCGATGAGTACAATATTGCCAGCCTTATCACGGCCCATTTCATATTTTGTATCCACCAATATCATGCCATTATCAATCGCTTTTTTCTGTCCAAAGGCAAATAATTCTAGGGCTTTCTGACTGCAGTTGTTCCAATCTTCCTGGGTCATCCATCCTTCATTGACAATTTCATTAGGCGCGATAGGGCGATCATGATGCTCTTCCTTTGTGGTTGGGGTGAGCATGTTGGTTTCCAGCTTCTGATTTTTCTTAAGCCCCTCTGGAAGCACATTTCCACAATATTCCCGATCGCCATTGTTATATACAGTCCACAGAGAAGTACTGGTACTACCGGTGATGTACCCACGGACCACAAACTCAATGGGGAAAACATCACATTTTTTTGCTAGTGTTACATTGGGGTCTGGTATACTGATCACATGATTGGGAATAATGTGTTTGGTTTGTTCAAACCACCAAGCACTAGTAAGATTTAGAACTTGTCCCTTGAAAGGTATTGATGCTAGAACACGATCAAAAGCACTTTGGCGATCTGTGGTGATGAGCGCTATCTTATCACCCAAATCGTATTGGTCACGAACTTTCCCAGTTTTTTTCGATCCGCTAGGCAAGGTCGTTTTAATTAAAGTATTATTTATTTCCGCTTTAATACGGTCTTTATAGTGTTCAGTTAATTTGATAGCATTCATGAGATAGTGGATTGAATAGTAAGTGTGTATCTAAAATGTCGTTTAAAATAGCCTCAAAACTACCGCTGTTAATGATCACATTCCATATAACACCGTATTTTAAACTAGTAATGCCGCCAATTTCGAATCGATCTGTTAATGATTCAAGTTTTGCCCGACCCTTGATGTCTTCTGTCTGCCGTACCAAGAATGACGCAACTTTTTCATTTGTTATAGTCTCGCTGATGAATTCTTTATTGGAATTGTAAAGCTCGCCAGTAGCATCAATTTGTTTCAGGATGGAATCCTGGTCTCCAACTGTAGATATTTCCCAGTGCGTTTGTCGGGTGATTAAAACATCGTGTCCCAAACCATTTAATGCGTTTTGAACAGAAGAAGCTTCGTTGTCTGTGATAATCATATCGATAACCCATTCTGTGGAATTATCATTTGGTTGGTAAGGTATCACTTCATAATGTGGCGATTGAAATTTTAGATTGTGGTTCGTAATGGGATTTCCGTTTTCAATGAATTCTTTCATAGATGAAAAAATAGCATCCCCGTTTTTTGTCCGTTCCGGATGGGGCATCATAGCCATGATGTTTCCAGCAGGGTTGCACACCGCCGCTAGGTTATGCATAGACCCGTTTGGATTTATAGGAAATTCATCCACTATTCTGCCATCTTTATCACAATATAAAAAAACGGTTTGGTCATTGGCGATCATTTTTTCAAGTAAGTCGTTAGGAAGAATAAACCGCCCTTCACCATGGGCGAGGGGAATATTTATCCATTCATCCGGCTTTAAATGGCGGGTAAATGCACAGCGATTGGGAGGTGTAGACATTTTTAAATTTGCCCAGGTATTATAATAACCAACACCTAAAACATGTCCTGCTTTTACTCGCTTATTATCTGTGAGTGCCATGCCAAGCCGATGATCTTTAAGTCCTGGAACTAATCCTGATTCAACTAAGATTTGCGCACCGTTGCAGACACCCAAAACCGGCTTGCCTTTAGCTGCTTCTATCTTGATTTGTTTTATAATGGGGTCCAAAGCAGCTATGATACCTGATCGGGATCGATCTTCATAGGAAAAACCGCCAATAATGATATAGCCGTTTAATTCAGTTAATTTGTTAGCTGGCTCATTCCATAAAAATTCAACAGGATTCATTCTCACGCGGCGACAGGCCATTATCGTCTCCCGTTCTGTATTTGATCCTGGGAATTGAATTATCCCAATATTGATAGCCATGAATTAAGTATAAACTTGGTGCTTATTGCTCAATAAATAAGCGAGAATTTATGAACACATTTAGCATGTAAAAATTAAAGCATCACTGGAAAAGTAATAATCCATGAATCCCATGGAGATTATACTGTTTTAGTGACAATATTTTGTAAAATACAGCCAGATGATAGTTTATAATAGAACAAATTATAAAGAGTTAACTCAAAAAGGGTATCGTAAAGAGAAACGCCGTCTTCAGATTGAACTTCTCAAACTGCAGGAGTGGGTTATT
>CAJWLO010000042.1 GCA_913043235.1 uncultured Fidelibacterota bacterium | reverse complement strand
GACCAAAGGTGAATTCGGGGTGCTCCATGGTGCTGCATCCACCCTGTTGCAAGATGAAGATGGACAGGTGACGCTTCCACATTCTATTTCTGCAGGATTAGATTATCCCGGTGTTGGTCCTGAGCATAGTTACTTGAATGAATCAGGGCGTGTAGATTACCGAACTGCCACCGATAAAGAAGCATTGGATGCATTTAAGTGGCTTTCTGAAAAAGAAGGCATCCTACCAGCATTAGAGTCAGCTCATGCACTAGCTTATCTAAAACAAAGCAATAATGGCATTGGACCTGATGAACATGTATTGGTTTGCCTTTCAGGCCGAGGAGATAAGGATGTCGAGACCGTAGCGGAAGCATCAAGGATTAAGCTATGAACCGCATCAAAAAACTATTTAGAACGGAAAAGGAAAAACTCATTCCCTTTTTAACAGCAGGTTATCCAGAACTGAATAGCACGGTAGGTTTGGTTTGTACTGCCGCAGACGCTGGTGCAGACATGATTGAGATTGGAATCCCATTTTCAGATCCACAAGCAGACGGTCCCGTTATCCAAGCATCCAGTCAACAAGCCTTGGATAATGGGATGAACCTGAACAAAATATTTGGACAAGTAAAAGAGATTCGAACGCGAACAGAAGTTCCAATCGCACTTATGGGATATTACAACCCAATCTTAAAAATGGGTCATGAGCTGTTTTTAGATCATTGTGTTTCATCTGGCGTGGACGGTTTGATTCTTCCTGATCTTCCCTTAGATGAAGCAAAGATGTTTTGTGAATTGGCCAAATTAAAAAGCGTCTCTCCCATTCTTTTAGTAGCACCAAATACATCCAATGAACGGATAGAAAAAATTTCAGAATTAGCAGGCGATCTCATTTATGCTGTCAGCATTTTGGGTATCACAGGGAATGATCTGGCATCCAAGTCATCCATAGCTCAATACTTAAATCGTGTCCGTAAATACAGTTCAACACCTTTCGTGGTGGGTTTTGGTATTAGCTCAAGAGATGATGTGTTATGGTTTAACGATCATGCAGATGGTGCTGTAGTTGGGTCAGCTATTATTAAAAATATGGATGGGCATACTGAACCCTTAGAAGCAACAAAACAATTAATTCAAGCATTGAAAGGAAACTCATGAGTACAATTGGAATCCAGGGTGGAAAGGGTAGTTTTTCTGAACAGGCAGCCCACGAGTTTGTATACAATCATGGACTGGAAAGAGCGGAAATTAATTACCAAATCTCGTCTGAAGCTGTTTTATCTGGTGTAGAAAATGGTGATACAGATTACGGCATCTTTGCAATGGAAAATGCCCAAGGTGGTGTGGTAATCGAAAGTGTAGAAGCCTTGGCAAAATACCGATGTGATATTGTTGAAATGTTTCATATCCCTGTGGATCAAAATTTACTTGGACTGGCAGGTACTCTTGTTGGAGATGTGACTGAGATTCATTCCCACCAGCAAGCCTTACGACAATGTAAGGATTATTTAAGTGAACATTTTTGGACACGACCACTCATTGAAGAAGATGACACTGCAGAAGCTGCTCGACGCTTGTCAGAAGGCAAACTCCCATCCACGGCTGCCGTGATCGCAAATAAGGCCTGTGCAGATCTCTATGGATTGAACATCTTGACTGAAAGTATCCATGATCTTAAACATAACTTGACCCTATTTCTTGGGGTTAAAAAAATAGGGAATTCATGATTAGCGTTGGCATTATTGGCTTTGGTCGGTTTGGTAAAGTGTTGGCCAATATTCTACAAAAAGGGTTTTTTATTAAGGCCTACGATCCAAAACCTACCGGCGCATTTCCTGGTGTAGAATTCACAAATATTGACTCACTTTTGAAGGAAAAAGTCATTTTTATTGCGGTTCCGATCCGACATTTTGAATCGGTAATTCAGGAGATTGCTCCAAAACTTTCGAAAGGGACAACCATCATTGATGTGTGTTCTGTGAAGAAATATCCTTTGGAAATTATGGAAACCAATCTTCCAGAACATGTTGGTATCATTGCCACGCATCCAATGTTTGGTCCCGATTCATTTATGTCCAATAATCGTCTGAAAATGATGATGGATAATACTAGAGATACGTGTAATCAATTTAATTTCTGGAAGCAATTTTTTACTGACCAGGATATCCAGGTGATGGAAATGTCCCCAGATCAGCACGATCAACTGGCGGCAAAAACCCAAGGTGTCACACATTTTTGTGGACGGATGTTGAAAGAATTTGGTATCCGGAAAACGGTTATTGATACTCAAGGGTTTCGCGATTTATTAGACTTGGTGGATCAAACCTGTAACGATACCTGGGAGCTTTATACGGATCTGCAACTATACAACCCTTACACAGACGACATGATAAATAAATTAAAGCTGGCAACAGAATCTTTGGGTAATCATATAAAGGAATTGAAAAATGTGGAAAACTAACAGCTGGCGGAAATTTACTTCGAAGCATATTCCACATTATCCTGATCAGGATCATTTGGCAGAAGTTGAGAATATTTTGAAGACATTCCCGCCATTGGTTTTTGCTGGAGAAGTGCGCTCTTTAAAACGGGCTTTAGCGAATGTGGCTGAAGGTAATGGTTTCTTACTCCAAGGCGGTGATTGTGCTGAAAGTTTCACCGAATTTCATGCGGATAATATCCGCGATACATTTAGGGTGATTTTACAGATGGCGGTGATTCTCACATCCGGCGTGAATCTGCCGGTGGTTAAAGTTGGTCGTATGGCAGGACAGTTTGCCAAACCCAGAACCAGTCCAACAGAAACCAAAGATGGTGTTGAACTACCAAGCTATACTGGTGATATTATTAATGATATACGATTTGATACTGATAAGCGGAAACCCAATCCAGAACGAATGCTTAAGGCCTACTCCCAGGCTGCATCCACATTGAATTTGTTGAGGGCATTTGCGGATGGAGGTTATGCTGATTTGCGTCATGTCAATTCTTGGAATATGGGTTTTGTAAAAAGTGGTCCGCAGGGTGAACGATATCGGCATTTAGCTCACCAAATTCAGGAGAGTCTGAATTTCATGGAAGCACTTGGTATTAATTCAAGCAATACACCTCAACTTAGCCAGGTTAATTATTTTACCAGTCATGAAGCACTATTGCTCCCTTATGAAGAAGCACTCACTCGTATAGATTCAACATCTGGTGGTGTGTATAATACATCTGCCCATTTTGTTTGGATCGGTGATCGCACTCGATTCAAAAATAGTGCCCATGTAGAATTTTGCCGAGGGATCCAAAACCCCATTGGTATCAAGTGCGGACCATCAATGAACTCGGATGAATTGATTGAATTATTAGATATACTTAATCCTAATGATGATGGTGGACGCATTACACTCATTGCCCGTTTCGGGCACGATAAAGTGGAATCTTATTTACCGAATCTAATTCGAAAAGTACAATCTGAAGGCCGAACTGTAGGTTGGTCATGCGACCCAATGCATGGAAATACGATCAAGAGTGCTAATGGAATTAAAACGCGTTCATTTGATCAGATTCTGGATGAAGTAAAACAGCATATCAAGATTCATAAAAATGAAGGGTCACGGATTGGTGGTATCCATTTAGAGATGACTGGACAAAATGTGACCGAATGTACTGGCGGTTTGGATGAGATATCTGAAGCAGATTTAACTGACAGGTACCGAACCCACTGTGATCCAAGGCTTAATGCAAACCAAGCGATTGAGTTGGCCTTTCTTATTGCGGATGAATTGAAAAATAATGGCCATTAAAGGAAAAATTTCATTTCCTGGAGATAAGTCTATCTCCCACCGAGCACTCATGTTTGCCGCATTGGCAGATGGTGATTCACGGATATCAAATCTACCCACCGGTGCCGATGTGCAATCTACACGAACTTGTTTAGAAGCATGCGGCATTCAGATTAAAGATGTTGGAGATGATGTGGTTGTTACTGGCGGAGGATTCTCTGATCCCGATCAACCCTTGGATTGTGGAAACTCTGGAACCACTATTCGATTGCTTTTAGGACTGTTAGCCAGCCAAGGTATTAATGCAACCTTTATTGGTGATAACTCCCTTTCAAACCGACCCATGAATCGTATATTAGATCCACTCTCTCAAATGGAATTGGAATCCAATAGTAATGAAGGAAAAATCCCAGTGACTATTCATAAAAGTAATATCAAAGGGATTACCTATCAATCCCCTGTTGCAAGCGCTCAAATAAAATCAGCGGTACTTTTAGCTGGGCTCGGTGCCGACGGAAAAACATCTGTTACTGAACCATTTCTTTCCCGAGATCATACAGAAAAAATGCTGAAGAGACTAGGTGCGAATCTTTCCACCAATGGAGTTTTATCAACGACTTCTCGATTAATATCTCCGCTTTCTAATTTCAATTTGAGTGTCCCTGGAGATCCATCTAGTGCGGCCTTCTTCGCAGCCACTGCAGCTATCGTTCCAGAATCTGAAATTATTCTAAACGGTATTTTGCATAATCCAACCCGAATGGGGTTTTATAGTGCACTTCAAAAAATGGGTGCAGGCATGGATTTTATTGATACATGGGAGGAAGCGGGAGAAACCATTGGCACATTGAAAGTATTTCACCAACCTCTTAAGGGCATTACCATCACAAAAGATGAAGTTCCGGGGTTAATTGATGAATTACCCATTGTCGTTATTTTGGCCACCCAAGCAAACGGCAAATCGGAAATCCGTGGTGCAGAAGAATTACGGGTAAAAGAATGTGACCGAATCCATGCGGTTTGTAAAAATTTGAATAAAATGGGTGCTGACATTAAAGAATTACACGATGGTTTTATCATTTATGGCCCAAAACAATTAAATGGTGCTGAGATAAAAACTTTTCACGATCATCGGATTGCTATGGCATTTACAATTGCGGGCCTGGTTGCAAATGGGGATGTGACCCTTGACTATCCAGAATGTGTATCGATTTCTTTTCCTGAATTCTACAGTGAACTGGAAAGGTTAAGACAATGAAACAATTTGCCGTCATCGGTGATCCGATTTCACATAGTCTGAGTCCAGTATTACATAAGGAAATCTATCGTCAATTCGGAATTGATGCTTCATTTGAAAAAACTCATGTAACACCTGCATCCCTTTCAATATTTATGAATCGAAACGTATTAGATGGATTCAATGTGACTATTCCCTATAAAGAATCGATCATACCATATTTGGATGCATTGGATGAATCTGCAGAGGTCATTGCTGCGGTGAATTGTGTTGCAGGTGAAATAGGGTATAATACAGATTGGATTGGCTTCCTAAAGGCAATGGTCGGTAATGGCATAGAGATTAATGAGAAAAATTGTTTGATAATAGGTGCTGGAGGTGCAGCCCGTGCTGTTGGTTACGCGTTGGTCAAGGCCAAGGCGAAATCGATTATCTTCCAAAATAGAACCAAAAGCAGGGCTGATCAATTATCTGCTTGGATTAATAAACTATATCCTGAAAATGAACCAAGTGAGAGGGTAGATATATTGATCAACTGCACACCAGTAGGTATGTGGCCGGATACAAATGCGACTCCCATAGATTTCCAGGATATTGATGAAAATCATGTTTTGGCGGATACGATTTATAATCCGCTGGAAACTGAATGGCTCAAACGAGGTATTTCAAAAGGAGCAAAAATTGTAAATGGACTGGATATGTTTATTGCCCAAGGGCTGGCATCGGCGGACATCTGGTTTGGTGAAAAGATTTCGAAAAAAATTGATTTAGAACCAATAAAGAAAGTATTAAAATCAAAATTATGTTAACACAATTAAAATTTCTAACAGCAGGGGAGTCACATGGTCGTGGACTTCTGGGTATTTTGGATGGCATTCCGGCTGGGCTCGAAGTCTCCGATAATTATATTGGTTTACAATTAGCTCGGCGACAAATGGGGCATGGACGCGGCGGACGGATGAAAATTGAAAAAGACTGGGCAGAAATCTGGTGCGGTGTACGTCATGGTCAAACGCTGGGGGCACCTATTGGCCTAATTGTACGGAATAAGGATTGGGAAAACTGGACAAAGAAAATGTCCGTATCCCCTGTGAATGATGAAATTAAAAGAGTGACACTTCCTCGCCCTGGTCATGCCGATCTGGCTGGAGTGCAAAAGTATGGTTTTGATGATATCCGCAATGTTCTTGAACGTTCCAGCGCTCGTGAAACTACAATGCGAGTGGCTCTAGGTTCAGTCTGCCGTAAGTTCATCGAAGATTTGGGAATTCAAGTTGGAAGTCGTGTTACCCAAATTCACAATGTTAAAGATAAAACGGCAATCCCTAATGGTGTTGCCCCAAATGAACTGAGCCAAATCGCAGATGCCTCCCCTGTGCGCTGCCTAGATAATAAAACTGAAGCAGGAATGATAAATACTATTGATGAAGCGAAAGCTGCCGGGGATTCTGTAGGTGGTATTTTTGAAGTTATTGCCACTGGGCTTCCTTATGGGTTGGGATCGCCAATGCAATGGGATCGGAAGCTACAGGCAAAAATCTCCGCTATGATGATGAGTGTAAATGCTTTTAAGGGTGTTGAGATCGGAGGTGGCACTGAAGGTGCAAAAAAATTAGGCAGTGAAATTCATGATGAGATTGGCTGGGATGGAGGGAAATATACCCGAAATTCCAACAATGCTGGCGGTATTGAAGGTGGCATGAGCAATGCCCAGCCTATTGTTTTAAGAATGGCCATGAAACCTATTGCAACACTAATAAAGCCCCTGGGCTCTGTAGATATTGAAACCAAAGAAGCAAAAAAAGCTCATAAGGAGAGAACCGATAGTTGCGCAGTACCTGCGGCATCAATTATCGCAGAAAGCATGCTTTGTTTTGTATTGGCGGACACCCTGCTTGAAAAATTTGGTGGAGATTCTATAGATCAACTGAAAGCACATATGAAGGCCACAGCGAAATATTAATGAATATTTATTTATTGGGTATGATGGGTTCAGGAAAATCCACCGTAGGGAGGGCTCTTTCTCGAAAGATAGATAAGACATTTATTGACTTGGATTCAGAAATAGAACAATCTGTTGGTAAATCAATTTCTGAAATTTTTGAAAAAGATGGTGAAGAGAGTTTCCGCCATATTGAATCGAGTAAACTGCATCAATATTCTAACTCGGTTGTAGCCTGTGGCGGTGGTATTATCCTGAACGAAAGAAACCGAAGATTTATAAAAAAAAATGGTAAAGCTATTTTGCTCAAGGCATCAATCGCTGAATTATCAGATCGACTCTCAAATTCGAGGAACAGGCCACTGTTGCAAAAAAAGCCCATTAAAGAAACCTTGACGCATCTATGGCAAGACAGACAAATACATTATATAGAAACAGCTGAATTCACGATTGAAACAGATGGAAAAGTGCCGGAAATAATCACAGATGAAATATTAAATCAACTCAACCTATGAAAACAATTCAAGTACAACTGGGGCAACGATCATACCCTATACATATAAAATCGGGTTTGTTTAAAAACTTCCCTGATCTATTGATGGAAACCAACCATGGACAAAAATGGATTATTATTTCCCAACATGGTTTAATGGAGTTATTCGGGTTTGAGTTAATGGCTAAACTTAAAGAGCAAAGTTTTAATATTGATTACATTAGTGTCCCTATGGGCGAAGCCGCAAAAAGTATGAAAGAATTCAGCAATGTGATGAGCCAACTGACTGAATTTGAATGTGATCGTTCCACAACTGTTTTGGCTTTAGGTGGCGGTGTGGTTGGCGATTTAGCTGGGTTTGCAGCTTCAACTTTTATGCGGGGAATCGAATATTTCCAGATCCCTACGACACTTCTTGCCATGGTTGATTCATCTATTGGAGGGAAAACAGGGATCAATATTGCTCAAGGGAAAAATATGATAGGTACATTTTATCAGCCGAAAGGTGTGCTGATCGATCCTGATTTTTTAAACACTCTTCACAGGAATGAAGTGATCGCAGGGTTGGGTGAAGTTGTAAAATATGGCGCCATATGGGATGCTGATTTTCTTCAGGAAATTTCAGATTGGCTTGATGATATTGTTTCTTTTCCATTTGAAAAGGCGGTTAAGCGTTCCTGTAAAATTAAGGCTGAAATTATTTCTCTTGATGAAAGAGAAAGCGGCCTCCGCCGGCTCCTTAATTTTGGACACACTATAGGTCATGCTCTTGAATCATATCTTGGGTATGGCCGGATTCGGCATGGCGAAGCTATAGCCCATGGGATGCAATGTTCTGGATGGATTTCTGAAAGACTTAATCTGCTTTCCAAGGAAGATGCAGATTATTTAAATATTACTATTAATAAATTGCCCCTTCCCAAGATTAAAAATATACACGGTAATAATTTAATGTCATTCATTAAAATGGATAAAAAATCTGAAAAAGGTATTCTAAACTTTGTGGTTCTTAAAGGACTTGGCAAGGCAGCAATATCCATAGATGTTTCTGAAAAAATGCTCCAGCAATCTTTGAAGGTGCTCCATTGAAAATTCTTGTGATTAATGGCCCAAACCTGAATTTGCTTGGAGTAAGGGAACCAGATGTTTATGGAAGTGAGACTTTAGCTGATATTGAAAACTGGTTGAATGAACAGCCGGAAGCTGATGGTCATTACATAACCTGGTTTCAATCCAATCATGAGGGTGAAATTGTTGATCAGTTGCATTCAACCATAAAAGAAGTCGATGGTATTGTTATAAATCCAGGTGCATTTACTCATTATTCGTATGCCATTCGTGATGCTTTAACTGCAATCGACGTTCCTACGGTAGAAGTCCATTTAAGTAATATCTATCAACGAGAAGAGTTTAGAAAGATCTCTGTTATTAAAGATGTATGTATAGGGCAGTATTTTGGAAAAGGGAAAAATAGCTATCTGGAGGCTTTTAGGTTGTTAATAAGATAAGTAATGGTTTTTACAAGAATCATTTGGTTAATACTGTTTATTTTTTCCACCTTCATCATGGGACAGAATCTTCAGATAACGATTCTGATGACAATGAAAATGAATGTTCCCGTGTTCGGTCCAATAAAAATCATATATGATCAAACAGTTGCCCCAGGTTTCTATAAATCTGAAGAAAAAACTGAAGCAGAACGATTTTTATTCAAATGGATAGGAGGTGATATTACCGGAGAAATCATGATCGCTGGTACTGATAAGATCATAAAATACGATGTAGGCGATGAAGAATACTGGTTGGAAACACCAGAAGAATATTTCGCAGAGAATGAATCGGACACGAGTAATGATAAGAAAAAATCATATTCATTTTCCTTTAGTTCTGATGGAGACGATGCACCACCCAAAATAACTCGTACCAGAAGTGAGGGAATAGAAACTATCCATGGGTATCGTACCAATAAATGGATTACCACAGTAACCAGTGCTGATAAAAAAATGATTATTGAGGAATGGTTTGTAGATAAATTGCCCTTGCTGAATCTCCATGATTCCCTGAAAATAGAAATGATGTCTCTTTTCAATCCGGATACTGTTGAATCGTCTAAGGAGAGATTTGAGTTTAATTCCAACATTCTTTTAGCGAAGATGGATACACTACATACACTAGAACCACTTATTGGTCGTTCAGTAAAAACTAATTTTTTATTGTATGATGAAGATGATGATCCCGAATTTACCATGGAGATGGAAATCTTGGAGCTTTATGCTGAATCTATTGATACTGCATTTTTTACTATTCCAGTCCAATTCAAAAAAACAGTAAAATAATTACTTATATTCCGCGCTTTAAAAAATAAACCTTTCATATTATTTAACACTTAAGGAGATTGTATAAATGAGAAAAGTATGCCTATATATTTTTATTTTTATTTCACTTTATGGTGAAGATAAAAAGATCAATGTGGAAATGTATACACTAAGAAATGGGATGACAGTTATTCTAAATGAAGACCATAATGAATCCAGCGTTTTTGGTGCAATAGCGGTAAAAGGCGGCGGCAAGCAGGATCCTAAAGATGCTACTGGAATTGCTCATTACCTCGAGCATATGTTATTTAAAGGTACATCTGAACTTGGTACGGTGGATTACGAAGTAGAAAAAGTATTACTGGATAGTATTGAAATATTATATGATCAATTGGGAACCATTAGTAATACTGATCAACGTTTATCTATTCAAAAAAAAATAAATGAATTGAATATCAAAGCTTCAGAATATGCAATCCCTAATGAATTTGACAGACTGGTAGAAAGTATTGGCGGCACTGGTGTAAATGCATTTACAAATGATGATATGATTGTCTATATCAGCAGTTTTCCTGGCCACCAGATTAATAAGTGGTTGGATATTAACAGTCATCGGTTTGTAAAACCTGTGTTTCGGCTGTTTCAATCTGAACTAGAAACAGTATATGAAGAGAAAAACAGGGCTATGGACAATATGTTCAGAAAACTCGTTGAAGATTACCTGTCAAATTTTTTCAGGAAACACCCATACGGACAACAGACGGTAATAGGAACAGTAGAACACTTAAAAAATCCATCTTTGTCAAAAATGAAGGAATATTATGAAACATATTATGTAGCAAATAATATGTATCTATTATTATCTGGAGATTTTAATGTAAATGGCTTAAAAGAAAAAATTGAGCAAACGTTTGGTCAACTTAAATCTGGTCCGGATCCATCATTTGTAAATATTCAGGAAGAGCCATTCCAGGGACGCGAGGTTGTATCAAGAAGGCTCACACCGATTCGTATCGGTGTAATTGGTTTTCGCATACCAAATCCTCGACATGAGGATTATGAAACTTTAAAAGTAATTCAAAATTTATTTAATAATAGATCATCTACAGGCCTTTTGGACAGGCTAACTGTTGAAAATAAATTGTTGGCTACTCAGGCAATTCCAGATTTGGCTGGTGCCGACTTGGGTGGTATGGCTTTTCTTTATATACCAAAATTGATTTTCCAAACCTTTAATGGTGCGGAAAATCTTGTATTAGATGAAATAGAAAAAGTAAAGAATGGCGATTTTAGCGATGATTTTTATGAATCGATCAAGCTTTCCATGATTCAGGATCATCAATCAGCTATCGAAAGCACTAACAATAGGTTAAACTATTTTCTGGAACTTATTTATAATTATGACACTTGGAATGATATCATGAATTATCCTGAAAGAATAACTACTATAGATAAAAAAGATGTTGTCCGTGTAGCAAATAAATATTTTGGTGATGATTATCTTGTATTGAAATCCAGAATAGGTTTTCCCAAGAAAACAAAACTGGAAAAACCACCCTATAAAGGCATTAAACCGAAGAATACGGAAAGCAAATCTAATTATGCTCTAAAGTTTGAAACCCTTTCGGAGGAACAGCTTACTCCTAGATATATAGATACTGAAAAAGATGTTTTAACCCTAAAAATAGCGGATAATTATTATTACCACCATGCAATGAATCCTGTTAATACTATATTTACAATGCGTTTGGAATACGGTATTGGGATAAGAGAAAATTCGTCACTTGAATATGCAGTAGGCCTATTAGGTATGATAGGAAATAATGAGTATCCATTTGATGAATTCAAAGAAGAACTTCAAAAATTGGGAGCGACTATTGATCCTTTTATAGATAGAAATTATTTTGGTTTTAATATCAAAGGTTTTGATAAGTATTTTGATGAAACTGTTAAGTTAGCAAGCAGTTTTATATCGGGCATGAATTTCCGTAAAGAAGATGAAATAAAATTGAAAAAACTTATTCAAAGCAGTGTCTTGGAAAGAAAATTTGAAGCTAGAGAACCAAGTGCAAAGGGGGATGCACTCAAAAACTTTGCTCTTTATGGAGAGAACTCACCTCTACTTACCCGTGCAACGGTTAAGGAAGTAAAAGGAATGGATGCTCCTTACCTCTTAAAACAAATAAAACAGGCGATGAAGATAGAAACGAATGTCTTCTATACAGGAAGTCTCGATAGTAAAAGAGTAATAGAAAGTGTAAAGGAGAATTTTGTATTGAATGATGATTTGCAGAAATCAAAATCTCCTATTATAGATGAATTAAAATTGACCAATTTGAATACAGTCTATTTTTATAATGACAAAAAAGCTGTACAGAGCCAGGTATATATCTTAACTGAAGGGGATGAGATGAGTCTTGAAGATCGCAATATGTCCTTGGCATTTGATCGTTATTTTGGAGCTGGTATGGCTGGTATTATTTTCCAGGAAATAAGAGAGTTTAGATCCTTAGCCTATACTGCCAGAGGTACATACCAAAGACCCTATTATCTTAATGGGAAAGGGTATTTTCAGGGTTATATGGGTAATCAGGCAGATAAGACACTTGAGGCATTGAATGCATATTTAGATTTGTTAATGAATATGCCAGAGAAGAGCAGTAGAAATGAAAAGATTAAGTCAGGCTTGATACAGGCCTTGAATTCAAAAAAACCTAACTTCAGATCGGTGGCACAAAGGGTCAAAATTTGGAAGCACCAAGGTTATCAGGAAGACCCTAGAATTATGCAGTATCAGCACTTTAATGAATTAGAGTTTAAGGATATCATAAAATTTTATCAAAACTACATCAAAAAAGATGTGGTGACCATTGCTATTGTTGGAGATAAAAGAAAAATTGATATGGACGAACTTGCTACTTATGGGAAGATCATAGAAGTCTCTAAAAAGGATATATTTAATTGATGACATGATAAAAAGAATAATCCCGTCTTTATTGGTTGGATTTCTTTTATCTGAGACTGATTATTTTCAACAACATGTTGCTTATGAAATCAGTGTAGAATTGGATGACCAGAAACACACTCTTTCTGCTAATGAAAAGATTATCTACACCAATAATTCTCCGGACACTTTAAATTTTATCTGGTTTCACCTATGGCCTAATGCTTATAAAAATGATTCCAGTGCATTGGCAAAGCAATTTCTACGTTTAGGCAGTACACGGTTTAAATATACCAAAGAAAAAGACCGTGGTTATATCGACAGTCTGGATTTTTCTGTAGATGGGATTGATGTTGATTGGGAATTTCATCCTGATTGGATTGATGTAGCAAAAGTGACATTGCCAAAGCCTTTGCCCCCAAAGGGTATTGTGACCATTGAAACACCCTTTTTTGTAAAACTGCCAAAAGTAATCTCACGACTTGGGCATACAGGGAAGCACTATGAAGTAACGCAGTGGTATCCTAAACCCGCCGTATATGACAAGAATGGTTGGCATCCAATGCCGTATCTAAATATGGGAGAATTTTATAGTGAGTTTGGATCTTTTGATGTCAAGATAACATTGCCTAAAAACTATAGAATTATGGCGACGGGAGATATTGTAAATGGTGAATCTGAACTTGCCTGGCTCGACTCCTTGGCTAATATTGGTGATTCCTTAAGTACATTGGATAAAAATGAATTCAAGAAAGAAATAAAAAAAATGGAGAAAAAAAGGAAAAAAGAAAAAAAGAAAAAGAAAAATAAGGATGAGGATTCAGAACATCCAGTGGTAATGAAAACAGTTCACTTCAGACAGGATAAGGTTCATGATTTTGCCTGGTTCGCCGATCCTTACTGGATAGTAGAAAAAGGAAATCTTTGGCTTGGGGATTCTATAAAACAGGTAACATTGTGGAGCATGTATTTGCCAAAAAATGCCGAGCTTTGGCAATCATCAATCGAATATTTGCATGATGCCGGATATTGGTACAGTATGTTCTATGGCGATTATCCTTATAATCATATTACTGCAGTAGATGGTGACATGTCCGCTGGCGGAGGTATGGAATATCCGAATATTACGGTTATCTCCAGATCTGGGTCGGAAGATCTACTTGAATATGTTATTATGCATGAAGTAGGGCATAATTGGTTTTACGGTATTTTAGGAAATAATGAGCGTGATCATACTTGGATGGATGAAGGGTTAAATGAGTACTCAAACATTCGTTATTGGGAAAAAAAGTATGCGGTTAGAAATAATCAATTTCTAATACAAGATTTTGTCCAGAATAAACTCGGAGTTGGCAAAAGATTCGATATTCATTCTTTTCACTATTTATCATTTGCAGGGGTTGGGAAAAGTAAGGATGCTCAACCTTTAAACATTTCATCTAATGAAAATTTTAATTATAGTAATTATGGTCAGAATTATACGAAGACTGCTGTTATGATGCGGTTTTTACAGCACTATATCGGGGAAAAAAAAATGGATCAGATTATGCAAGATTTCTATGCTAACTGGAAGTTTCGACATCCTCAACCTGATGATTTAAAACATTATTTTGATAAGCATATTGATGAAGACATGAATTGGTTTTTTGAGAATGTATTCGAAAAAACTAGTTATATTGATTTTAGTCTTACGAAAAATGGAGGAGATATTTTATTAACTAACAATGGTACTTTTAATGCACCTGTTGAAATTGCCTATTATAATGAATCAGGCGATGAAATCAGCAAATCTTGGGTAAGAATAAAAGAAGCAATGATCCAATTGGATTTGCCACCAAATACCGCTAGTGCCGTTATTGATCCAGACCAATTTATGCCTGATATCAATCGCACTAACAATGTCACTCGGCGAAGAATAAAAACACATTTTATTTTTGATAAACCCAGTTACTATGATACGGATATATACATTGTGCCTTGGATTTTTTCATATAACACATACAATGGATTTACGCCAGGTTTGGTTTTATGGAATGGTTTTATCCCTGGATATGGCAAGCATTCTGTAGGTTTAAATCTGATGTATGATTTCAGGAATAATAAACCGGTTGGAGGTCTACTATTCAGCCAAGGTATTGATCAAATTCCTATTTTCCACTCGGGCAATTGGAATATAAAAATTGGTACAATTGCTGGACGGAGCGGATTACATTTGGGTTTTACCGGGACTATTAAAAAGCCATTGACCAAAAGCCCAATATCAAAAGTGGATGCTGAAATTTTATATCATAATCTGAATACCGATGCGCTGGATCCTGAGCTTTACACTGCAGGACAATTTTTAGTTGGTTCCATAAGATTTGAGAAAGAATGGCAGCCAAGTACCTATAAAAGTTATTATGTTGGTTCTAGGATTAAAATGGGTTATAGATTTGTTAAGGGCAGCTTGAGTTCCGGGTTTACCTACAGAGCATCAAAAAAGATTAAAACTTCATTATTGGCCGGTCTTGGATCATTTTTGTCTTCTAAAAATATTCCGCTGCAATACCATTATTACCTAAGTGGAACTGTAGATCCCGATTTTGAGCACTTCGTGATTGACCGAATGGGAGGAGCCAACAATGATTTCAAAGTGCTTCATGATACCTACTATGGGTCAGGCATAAGGGGAATTGTAGTTGATATGCCAACCATTTCCACAGATAAAATATTTTGGAGAGTTCAGATTGATCAATCTTTCCCTATCTTCCCTGGGAAGTTTTTCTTTGATATTGCTGGCGGTGATGGTTTTGATAGGCAACATTATGCCGTAGCAGGTGTTTTACTGGGACCAGTTATTATTCCCATTTATCAGAATTGGGAAAATAAATCGAAAATACCAGATGATATTAACTGGATCAAAAATCGATTGAGATTCATGCTGGAATTAAAAATCCCGATTGGAAGATAATATCTGAATTTACAATCTGTTTTTTTTGTATAGCTTGGGTTGAGAAATAAAAGTAAATGCCATTCTTTTATCCAGCCGGACTAGTTTTGTAAATTCCATCTCGCCTTTAACATCCTAAATAATATTTTTAAGGGAAATTTGCATGTCTAACTGGGACAAAGATCAGTTCATTAATCACCTGCGGGAAAACTGTAACAGGGAGGTTGCTAAAATTGGTGTTTCTATCATTGAATTTTCTGAAAAACACGGGACAGATGTTTCCTGGGGACGTGGTACAGATCATGGTACTTTAACTTACCGCTGCGATTCTGATATTGGACCACTGCCTCTGTTTCACATGACTTCAAAAGGGCAATTAAATTTGCAAATTAATTTTATGCGTAATAAGGAAATACCACCAATGGTGGTCCAGGATATTGTATTAAAACTGGAGTCTAATTTTTTGCGTGATTATGATGAGATAGAATATCCAAGCGATGTATTTGTATCTATGGAAGAGTTATTTCATACCCAGGCACAGGTAGATAAGTTTCTAAAAACTATGGAAGGCGCTACTTATCGCTTAAAACAGTGACCCTTTCAAAAATTGTTTTAAAATAAAAAGCTCCCCAAGTGGAGCTTTTTTATTTACACATAACCGTTTAAAAAAATGGTAAGGATATAAGAATTGTATAAAAACAATAATCGCACTTATGATAATTTGAAATTTATTATTGAGTAATTTCTTTCACAATATCGCCCGTTGATTGATGTACAAACAAACTCTAATTTTATTTCTTCTTTCAGCCATCCAGGCTGTAAATCGTATTGATGGTGAACTGCCCATTCGCTTAACAGATGAAGAAAAAACCCGGATCCATGAGATCTATGCTATGGGACGGGATACAGATCCGCCACCTATACCAATCCGGAATGTGGCGGAATTTGAACGAATGCAGGGTGTCATCATACGATACCCATTTGGTATCTCTTTATCGATAATAGCAGAAATATCGGAAAATGTTACCATTTACTGCCTCGTATCTTCTAGCCAGCAGAATTCGGCAGAAAATATTATGGAAAATGGCGGTGTGAATATGGATAATGTTGAATTCGTTCTGGGTAACACCGATAGTTATTGGACTAGGGATTATGGACCCTGGTGGGTAGTTGATGGACAACGAAATATGTCTATTGTAGATTTTACTTACAATCGACCCCGTCCCAATGATAATGAAACACCATGGAAAATATCCGTTCACCTTAGTGCACCATATTATGCTACTGATATTATCCATGCTGGCGGAAATTATATGACAGATGGACTGGGCATATCCGCATCTTCAACACTGGTTTTTGAAGAGAATCAAATATCTAATGATTCATTGTTGCAGATTATGCAAGACTATTATGGTATTGAGAACTATCATGTGATAGCAGATCCCAATAATACTTATATTGACCACATTGACTGCTGGGCTAAGTTTCTAAGTCCCACCAAGGTAATGGTCCGGGCTGTACCCGCGGGTCATGTTCAGTATGTTGAAATTGAAGAAACTGCTGATTATTTTGCGAACACAATGAATGAATGGGGAGAACCATGGGATATTTATCGAGTCTGGACACCCAATAACCAGCCCTATACAAATTCCTTATTAATAAATGAGAAGGTACTGGTTCCGATTACGGGAAGCAACTGGGATGATGATGCCCTGGCGGTTTATCAGGATGCATTGCCAGGTTATGAAGTGTTGGGTTTTACCGGGTCTTGGGAATCCACAGATGCGCTTCATTGTAGAATAATAGGTATACCTGATTTGGAGATGCTTCAAATTTTTCACAACCCGGTTAATGATACCACCGGTCCAGGGGAAAATGGATATGAGGTGGAGATTATTGTGGATGATTTGAGTGGAGCAGGGTTGATAGAAGATTCTATTAACATTTTTTGGAAAACATTTGAAACAAGTTCCTGGTCAGCGGTGCCTATGTATGATTTGAATATACCTGAAGAACCGGACACCCGAATTGGTTGGATTCCTGCCATGGTGGATACCGGTATCATCCAGTACTATTTTAAAGCTGCAGATTCATCGGGACGGATTGAAAATCATCCTCTGATCGGTTATCATGAATTTTTGGCCTTACCTACAAATGTCTGTCTGCAGTGGTTCTTAGGTGACCTCGATAATTCCGGTGGAATTGAAATTATTGATGTGCTACTGGTTGCAGATTTGGTGCTCTCAAATACGCCGATAGGTATTTGCTCTGGTTCTGTTGCAGATGTAAACCAAGATGAAATGGTCAATGCCATGGATATCGTGATACTGGCCAATCAGATCCTGTATCCTTGATAATGGGTATACTTAATTCATTATTCATAATAACTGGAATACTATAAATTTCGACCCTTTTTCAGGAGAAAATGTGAAAGTTAATATAGACAAAGTCAATAAATATACCAGGGAATTCCATGTGGACATCCCCTGGATGGAACTGAAGAATGATTTTAATGTAAGTCTCAAAAAGTTTAACAAAAAGATCAAAATCCCCGGCTTTCGTCCCGGCAAGGTTCCCAGGGAAAGATTACTCCAACAGTTTCAACCTAATATTGAATCTGATTTCATGGAAGATAATTTTCAAAAATATTACCTGATGGCAGTTCAGCAGGAAAAAATAATTCCCGTAAACAAGGCTGAGATAAGCGATGTGCATTTTCATATGGATGAGCATTTTACCTTCAAGGCTCAATTTGAAATTGAACCTGAGAACACGCTTCCCCGGTTTAAGAAGAATATGTTGAAAGTCCAGAAAACCAAATATATCCATGATGAACAAGATATTGAGGATGCTATTAATCAGCTACGAAAATCGCACGCTCATATCCAAACAATCGAAGATGGGGCCATGGAAGGAGATTTCATTATTTGTACGTTACAGAAACTAGATGAGAGCGGTATACCTATCATCGGGAAAAAATATGAAAAACAATATTTAAAGGTGGGGGATGGCTCCTTTACCGACGATCAAAAAGAAAGGCTTATTGGGTTAAAAACAGATGAGAAAACGCGGCTGGAGCTACCTATAAACAAAGAAGGAGACCGTGCTAATTATGAGCTGACAGTAAATAATGTTGAGCGTGAGATATTACCGAATTTGGATGATGATTTTATTAAACTTGTTAATCCAGAATTATCTTCCTTGAATGATCTGCGCAGTGATGTAGAAAAAAAAATCCAAGCTAATTTTGAGGAGCGTTCCCAAACAACTTTTGATAAAGATTTGACTGATGCACTCATTAATATATCTAACCCCGATTTTGCCCCTAGTATGGTTGAAAATTACCTGGATAATTTTGTTGAGGATCTTAAAAAACAGAATAACGATCAACCTATTGATGAAGCAAAGGTCCGTGATCAGTATAAGCCTTTGGCTGAGCGTAACCTGAAGTGGCACTCTCTACGCAAATTAATTATTGAGCAGGAGAGCATTTCTCCCGCTAAGGAAGATATAGAAGCTGAAGTGGAAAAACTAATCAACCGTTCACCCGCTTCGGAAAAAGAAATAAGAAAATACTATAAAAAGCCCAGTAACCGAGACCGGCTTGGGGAGGATATTGTTGAAAAGAAAATCTTGGAATACCTTAAGCAATTTGCTAAAGTCAAAGAGGTAGAAGTGAAAACAAAAGATATACGTGGACAAAACCATGAACATTGATGAAAAAACACTAAATCAGCTGATCCCTATGGTTGTAGAGCAATCAGGACGATCTGAACGTGCGTTCGATATCTACTCCCGGCTATTGAAAGAACGTATTGTATTTTTAGGGACACCGATCGAGGATTCCATTGCGTCTTTGGTCATAGCTCAGCTGCTTTTTCTGGAAGCCGATGATGATAAAAAAGATATATACCTGTATATTAACTCACCCGGAGGGATCATTACTTCAGGAATGGGTATTTATGATACCATGAATTATATCAAGCCAGATGTTGCCACCATTTGTCTGGGGCAGGCAGCCAGCATGGCAGCATTTTTGCTGGCAGGTGGTACAAAGGGAAAAAGATCTGCACTCCCCAATTCCCGAATTATGCTCCATCAGCCCCTTGGTGGAGCGGAAGGCCAGGCAACAGATATTAAAATTCAGGCGGATGAAATCCTGAGAATGAAAAAGCAACTCAATACGATCCTGGCCAAGAATACAGGACAGACCCAGAAAAAGATTGAAACAGATACGGATCGTAATAATTTTATGAATTCTACCGAAGCAAAGAACTACGGAATTATTGATACAATTTTGACCAAACGAAAATGACACCAGATACAGGTAAAGGTAAAAAACTGGAAATTAACCTAGAACCGGAAATGGATAAACCCCATACCGGTTTTAAGGTGACTCTCCAAAAACCAGCAAAAATAAAGGCGCATCTAGATGCCCACGTGATAGGACAGGAAGGGGCAAAGAAATCCATTGCGGTAGCGGTATATAACCATTATAAACGTATCATTCACCAATCCTATCATTCTGACGTGGAACTGGATAAAAGCAATATTCTACTGATTGGTTCTACTGGAACAGGTAAAACGCTTATCGGCCAGACCTTGGCAAGATTCTTATCGGTCCCTTTTGCCATTGCAGATGCTACCACATTAACAGAAGCGGGTTATGTGGGAGAAGATGTCGAAAATATACTAGTACGCCTCCTTCAGGTATCCAACTATAACATTGCAGCAACTGAAAGCGGGATCATTTATATTGATGAGATTGATAAGATCGGCCGCAAAATTTCCAGTGCATCTATTACGCGAGATGTGAGTGGCGAGGGTGTGCAACAAGCTCTACTGAAGATTTTAGAAGGGACCGTAGCCAATGTTCCTCCGAAGGGTGGCAGAAAACACCCCGAACAGAGTTTGATCGCAGTAGATACATCCAATATTTTATTTATTTGCGGTGGTTCTTTTACAGGATTAGAAGAGATTATTTCCAGACGAATGGGAAAAGGTGAAGTGGGGTTTGGAACCAGTAAAATATCCAGGAAAAGAAGTGAAAACTCCATTTTCAGTGATGTGCGTCAGGAAGATTTGATTGCCTATGGTATGATACCAGAGCTTGTAGGCCGTCTGCCAGTAATCAGCACTCTGGATACCTTATCTGAAGATGAGTTGATGAGGGTGTTAACCCAACCAAAAAATGCTTTGGTAAAGCAGTATAAAAAATTGTTTATGCTTGAAGGAATTGAATTGGAATTTCACGATTCTGCTTTATCGGCAGTTGTAAAATTATCCTTAGAACGCAACGCAGGTGCGCGGGCATTGCGTTCAGTGATGGAAGAACATCTGCTGGATATCATGTACCATATCCCGGAGATGGAAGGAATTGAAAGGGTTATAATTACTAAAGAAACAATTTTAAAAGGTAAGGATCCATTATTTAATACCAGTCGTAAGCGGAAATCCGCTTGATAATATGATCCTTGAAGTCCAATTTTTATTTCAATAAAGTCACTTTTTTGATTTGGCGGACCTGCCCAGCCAGGAACTCAGCGAGATATATTCCAGAACTGTTTACCGATGCATTCCATTGCAGTTTATGGTCCCCAGGTTCAAAATGATCATGGTAGAGAATCTCAATTAATTTCCCAGATAAATCATAGATTGAGATTGTAACTAGATGCTCTGAATCATTAGGTATAGTAACTTCAAAATTCGTTATTGGATTGAAAGGATTTGGATAGATTTGATTTAGTTGATATTCCATAGGTGTGGAATAATCAACTTCTGATTCTAGGTCATCAGTAATCGTTACAATACCATTTTCAATTTGAAATGGCACACCTGTATTGCCCCAACCGTCCATTAGGGCAATTATATTTGCAGAAATATTCACAACTTGTCCAGATTCAATATTTGAATTCACGGCATTATTTATATCAAATAAAATCCTTGAACCGGGTTCGATTTGTTCCATCCAATTTGCTATTGAAATAGTAATAGTTGTACCATTTGTTTGACTACTAACCATCCAGTTTTCCAAATCATTGTGTAGTTTGATTAATGGTGTATAAACACCATTGCCATCCAAATCATTAAACTGTTCATTTTCATCCCACTCTCCATTGCCATTGGTATCCGAAAAAGGTTCATTACTGGGCAATAGGTTATTGGATGGATTAGATAAACCAATAACGAGCATTTTTATTGGAATTGAGTTCTCTAATTGAAATCCATATTTGGCAGATCCACCTACAGTCCCAAAACCATTAATTATGGAAAAATGTTGGGCTGTCTCAATAATCTGATAATTGCAATTCCCAGACACTGTCATTGCAATTTCAACACTATCACTTGAAAATGCTGAAATTTGGTTAATATGTATATTGACCAAATCCGAAACGCCACTTTCATTAAACAACTGAATATCAAAAACGTGTCCTGATCCAATTTCAATTACAGGGTTAACAAGCATTATTCTATTATCATTAATAATAACAGAATCAAAAGATGTTCTTTCCAAGGAAATTATATTTTTGATTTCAATTGGTGACCAGTTATAATAATCCAATTGGAAGGTTAAAGCCTCAATGACAATGTCATTTTCGATATGGACGGGAATAATTCCAAAGTCATTCACATAACCAGATCCATCTAATATATAGATTGTTGCAGGAACAATTGGGTTATATTCCACTTCACATGTCATGATTGATCCCGGTTCAGATATATTTTGTATTTTAATCATAGATGGATAACCATGGAGACTGTTCGTATTTGGAATAGAATTATTGGTAAAGTTATGATTATTAGTTGTCCCCGGGAATACATCACCTCCATCGCTTGATCCGCCGTTTTCAAGCGTGAAAAGTCCGTCCGCCTGTTCTAAAGCTACACCATAATAGGGTTCATTATTATTTGGGGACCATCCGGTCGAAATTGATTCTTTGATATGCCATATGGTTAAACCAGGCTGTGGTATAAGGGTGTCAAAACCAATTTTTTGTCTATTTTCAATGTACCAGAATTCATCATTTTCAGTTGGATGCTGTATTTTATATATAATATCGCTATTATAAGTTTGTTCGATTTCTATGCTGTTTTGCGAATTTGAGAATTCAATAACATTCACCCAGCCTAACTCATTTTTAGACCAACCAATCATGGTTGATGGGTACCAGGGACTGGTACCACTCGTACCCCAAGAGCCGCTACCCATTAGAGCAAGTTTTCCTGCACCAGTGGATGAATAGTCAGTATCATATAAATCAGGGAGACCCAGAGCGTGTCCAAATTCGTGCGTTAACACACCGATGCAAACAAAATTACCCATCTGCTTTTCGGGATTAAAATTGTAACTATCAATTATAACTCCATCGTAGGATACAGCCAGGTTACCAAGACTCCATTTGTGAGACCAGATATTTGTATCATCTCCTTCTTCAGCACCCGGTCCAGCATGAGCTAGGTTTAGGGCGTCTACATATCCATCTCCATCGTTATCATAAATCGACCATTCAAATCCGGTCGATTCCAGTATATCTACCATATCTCGCACTAACTGGCGGACACGATCATAGCCGTTTCTGTGGCCATAGTAATTATGTACATGCTCTGCAGTAAACCAGCCATTAATATCTACTACAGGAATGAATTGATTGTAAGAAATTTCCTTATAAAAATCGCGGAAGCTGCCTGAATTACTATAATTCATATGGCTATATCCTTCGTAATTCATCAGGCTATCAAATTTACTGGGACCATACTGGGCACTGTAATCAGGAAATTCAACCAATATCATCGGTACTCTAAATGTATCATCGCGGGTGTCGTATAAATTTGGAATGGGCGAATTATCATCGAGGATCAAAGCATTGGGGACTAATTTTTCAGTAATACCTTCCAGCTGGGGGTTATTTTCAGGCTCAGGGTCGACCCCCACTCTTTGATTACTCGCTAAAAGTTGATGATTGTTTACCCCTCGTGCATAAACCCACCAGTCATCAGTATTTTTTACAATGGACCAGCCATTGTATTCATGCCAATTTCTGAGATGATTACCGCGTATAAAAATTACTAATTCTATCCCATTAGGTTGGGTTATAGTGAAAGGTACTGGACTGGCCATATCACCATAAAGAATACTAAGTGACAGCAGTAATATAAATGATGGACATATAATGTTTTTCATATTATTAAAACTATTGCAATTTAAAGATTCACAAAACAAAACTATTCTCTAAAATCATAAC
>CAJWLO010000041.1 GCA_913043235.1 uncultured Fidelibacterota bacterium | reverse complement strand
GAAGCCAATCGGTTCGCATCACCGCCCAAAGCGGTCTCACTGAAACTGAGATCGATGCCATCATTACCGAAGCTCAAGAGCATCAAGAAAGCGACCAAGCGCGCAAGGACAAAGCCGACCTACTCAACCGAGCCGAAGCCCTGATCTACACGACGGAGCAATCCATCACCGAATACGGGGCCGAGCTTGACCAAGTGGACCTGGAGCTTATCCAAAGCGACTTAAACAACCTCAAAGAAGCTTTAAAGAATGAGGACAACGAACGCTTCGCAGATCTACTCAAAGCCCTCGAGACCTCCGCCTATCGCATTGCGGAAACCATTTACGGTCAAGAACAGAGCGGGTGAGCACCGGAGCAATGCGCGATCTCTATACTGTTCTCGGCATCTCGCGCGATGCATCGCCTCAAGAGATAAAAAAGGCATACCGACGCCTCGCTCATCGCTACCATCCAGATAAAAACCCAGATAATATTACTTCAATTAATGGAAATACATTTTCAGACCCAAGAGATGTCCTAGACTGTGGAAACTCAGGTACTACAGTCCGTTTACTTTCAGGGCTATTGGGGGGACAAAAAATTAATGCGAGACTGATTGGGGATAGTTCTTTATCGAGTTGATCCATTAGTTTTTTACCAGACCTACTAAGTTTAGAAGGTGTATTGATTTGTATTTTGACCAACTGATCGCCTCTGGACTTGCCTCGTAACATTGGAAAACCTTTACCGCGCATACGCAAAACCTGGCCAGATTGAATTCCCATTGGAATTTTTAATTCTACCTTACCATCTACAGTTGGCACATCCACCTTGCCACCCATAACAGCCATGGGATAGGAAATTTTTAATTCAAGAAGTACATGTTCACTATCACGGACGAAATATTCATGATCTTCTTCAACAAAGACTACAATTAAGTCACCAGGAGAGCCACTAATATCTTCATTTCCCTGTCCATTCATGGTCATATAGTTGCCCTCCTCAACACCAGGTGGTACTTTGATTTTAATTGTTTCCTCTTTTTTAATCATACCATCCGGTCCGGCTCCTGAAGGACGGTTTCCAATTCTTTTTCCAGATCCTTCACAATGTGGGCATACAGTTGATGATCGCATCTGGCCCAATATAGTATTGGAAACCTGGGTTACCTGTCCCTGCCCATGACATGTTGGACAGGTAATGAATTCTGCACCTGGAGCTAATACAGAATGTTTTATTTTTATTTTCTTCTCAATGCCATTTGCAATCTCTTCATAATTTAATTTTAATTTAATACGTATATCCTGTCCTCGTCCTCTTGTCCTGCCTCGACTTTGCCCACCACCAAAAAAGTTTTCAAATGGACTACCACCAAAAATATCTCCAAATTGGGAGAAGATATCATCCATACTCATATGAACCCCGCTGCCGAAACCTCCAGGTCCACCGGTATCCCCCAACCCAACACCCGCATGACCAAATTGATCGTACTGCACTTTCTTTCGATCATCACTTAAGACCGAATAGGCTTCTGCTGCCTCCTTAAAATTCTTTTCTGCTTCCTTGTCATCGGGATTGCGGTCTGGGTGATATTTCAACGCCAGTTTTCGATAAGCTTTTTTAATTTCATCCTGAGATGCATTTTTAGAAACACCCAATATTTCGTATAGATCCCTCATTTCTTGTTCACAATTACTTTGGCATGCCGAATCACTTTATCTCTGTAAGTAAAGCCTTTTTCAAATACATCAAGAATAACGTTATCATCCATTGATTTATCAGTTTTCGTCATCATGGCATCATGAATTTCAGGATTTAGATCATCTCCTACATCACCATATGGTTTCACATCTAGAGTTTCAAAATATTTCTCAATTTTTGAAGATACCATTTTTACTCCATCTGAAAGAGATTCTTCACTGTTTTCATTAGCAATTTCTGAGGCTTCCATCATACGATACAGATCATCAAAGATGGGTAAAAAACCTTTAATAGCCTGTTCTCCATCGTAAAGAAGTAATTTGGAAAATTCTTCTGTTTTCCTTCTTCTGAAATTCTCAAACTCTGCCTTTAGTCTCAGGTGCCGATCTTCTAGTTGCTGCAATTCCTGTTTCATGGAAGCAATTTTCTCCTGGACTTTAGTGACTGATTTTTTAGATTTATTTTGCGAAGATTTTGATTTTTCTTTATTTACCTTATTTACATTTTTTGGCACAATTAACCTCTAAAATAAAAATTAATTAGTAAAAAACGACCAGCAATTTACTTAAGTAAGTTTTTCTGTGGCAATTAAACGTATTGTATATATTATTTCAATATACCTGCGATCGCTCTGTAACTACCCAAGGCTGTAACGCAGGTAGATAAAATAATCAGCCAGATCCAGATAATAGGGTCAAAATTTAAACGGATACCCCAGCTGGTGAAATTGGCCAAAATATAATTTCCGGTCTCTATGGTAGCCAATAAGGCAGGAAAAGCAATAGCCGATGACAGAAATGCAATGAAAAAACCTTCAAAAATAAAAGGCATCTTAATGAAGGTTCTTGTTGCACCAATCATTTCCAGAGTTGCAATTAATTGTTTACGGGAGTACACAGATAATTTTACTGTATTGTATATAACTAGGACCGCTACCAGAATTACTATTCCCGCAACTATGGGTAATTTACCCAAGATGCGGTAGTAGGTATATTCGATTTTCCGGATCAAACTCCCCTGATAACGAACTTCCGATACACCATCCATGGCTTCTATTTTATTAACAATTGGAGCTGCTTTTACAGGGATTTTGCTAGTTCGAACCAAGTTGATGACCGCACTGACTGGAAGCGGATTGTATCCTAGAATGTCCATGATATCTTCTCCGAATTGATCCTTGAATATTCTAAGAGCGTCTTCCTTATCAATAAGTGTAACTGTACGAACACCATTTATTTTTTTAATTTGATGAATTAATCCCAGAGCTTTTTCATTAGGAACATTCTGGTCAAAGAATACTTCTATCTTATACTTGGCTCGCAGATATTGAAGTATTTTATGAGTATTCTCACCGGCTGTAGCGATAAGCCCAACAAAAAACAGCGCGAGAAATAATGAAAATACAGCAGTAAAGGATGTTATTTTATGGCGCCAAATATTTTTAAAACCTTCAGAGATAAGATATAGAATTTTATCCATCAGGCTCCTCGAAGTGTCCCGTTCTTTATTTCCAAAATACGACGGCCTCTACCTTTGATAAGGTTATAATTATGAGACGCCATTAAAATGGTTGTACCCATTTCATTTATAGTCTCTAATAAACGGACCAGTTCAAAAGATGCTACTGGATCAAGATTCCCTGTGGGTTCATCTGCAAGTAGAATATCCGGCTCTTTGACAATAGCCCGAGCTAGACACGCTCGTTGCTGTTCACCACCTGATAATTCCAGAGGTAAATGTTCAACCTTGGATTCCAGCCCCACAAGGTCTAGTGCTTCATCAACCCGATCAATGATTTCTTTTGCAGGGAAACCAAGAGCATGCAGTGGCAGAGCGGTATTATCGAAAAGATTTCTATCATTTAGAAGTTTATAATCCTGAAATACCATACCCACACCCTTTCGGGCTATAGGGATTTTTCTTGTGGTCATAGTGCTGGATGAATATTTCCCTACTATCACAATTCCAGCATCTGGTATCAGGTCGAAATAAATTAGCCTCATTAATGTGGTTTTACCCGAACCAGTGGGACCAATCATAAATGCAAATTCACCCTCATCAATTCTGAGATTCAAATTATTAACTCCATTACCTTTACTGTGGCTATAGGAGGCGTTCTGGAATTCAATCATCATTAAAATTAATCAATTTGTTATTAGAATGATATGGACAATAAATGATAAAACTTTAAATAATCATCCTTATAAGTGATTAATATTAAGCATGGGAGACACTAAAATTATTTTAGATTGCATACTGGTCCTAGTATCAATTATTATGCTCTGGAAAGGAGCAGACTGGATGGTAGATTCTGCGGCTGAAATTGCACATTCGTTCCATATATCCGATTTAATCATTGGTCTCACGGTTGTCGCTTTTGGGACATCAGCACCGGAATTTGCAGTCACTATCAGTGCTGCATTTTCAGGACAGTCTGAGATAAGTATAGGTAATGTAATAGGATCAAATATATTCAACCTAGGATTTATCCTAGGAGGGACTGCTGTAATCCGCCCAATTTCCACATCTCCGAAGCTTTTTAACCGCGATGGCTTTTTTTTACTGGTCAGTACTGCCATCATCTATTTCATGTTTTTCGGGATTGATGGCTGGACACCTAATGATGATTACTCCGTTATCGAAGGGGGAATTTTGTTTATATTGTTGATTGGATATATTATATACCTATTCGGCAAAAAAGAGCCAATTGAGGATGTTCACCCTCACAGTGCCACCTGGAAAACATATATTTATTTTATTGTTGGACTGACTTCTATAGTTGCAGGTGGACATTTGATGGTAACTCACGCCTCAAATGTGGCACGCTATTTAGGTGTCTCTGACTGGATTATAGCAGTAACGATCGTTGCAGCTGGTACTTCAGCGCCAGAACTAGCAACTTCGATCACTGCAGCAATAAAAGGAAGACATGGAATTGCTTTAGGGAATTTAATCGGCAGCGACCTGTTTAACCTTCTTGGTGTTTTAGGACTGGCAGGGATAATCAACCCCACTATGGTCGAAGAGGAGATTTACTTTAGTGTATTTAATTTGATCATGATGGTTGGTCTTGTTTTACTGATGATACGAACTAATTGGCGAATATCACGAACCGAAGGAAGCATCCTGGTGGTAATCAACCTGATCCGCTGGTATTTTGATTTTGCTTCTTAAATTATTTTTTAATGTATAAATTATTTTTATTTATATAATCCCACACTGGCAATGACACCATATAACGAATAGTCTTATTTTCAACCCAACGTGTTCGAATTGTTTTAGATGATATTTCAAATCGAGGAACATTAGCAAAATGCACCTTATGTAGGATCCATGGATCCAAATCACTGGGTCGAAACCCAGGTCTGATGGCAACAATAACTTGACAGCTATTTAATATTTCCCTAGGTTTTTTCCATTTATGAAAATCCAATAAAGTATCGGTTCCAACAAGAAAATAACAGTTATCAGTGGTGAGATTCATACTTTCCTTAATGGACTGGATAGTATCAATAGAGTAAGAAATTCCTTTCCGATTTAATTCGATATCTGATATATCAAAATTAGGATTTTCACTAATGGCCAACCGTAACATATCTACCCTTTTTCCAACTGGCGTTACATGATTTTTATGGGGCGGTTTGTAGGCTGGAATAAATAGTATTTTATCAAAAGATTCTTCTTCACATACAGTCTGAGCAATTAATAAATGACCAATGTGAGGCGGATCAAAAGTACCACCAAACAGACAGATTTTCATTTATTGCTTTTTGCGACCATTTTCTCAGCTTCCACAATGGATGCTACTGCTTCTTCGTAAAGGTTATTGGTTTTAAGTATGGTTTTATATTCGACCAAATGCTGATTGGCAGCTTCTAGATTGAAATCTTTGGCATAGGCCTTTATAGTCCATAGTTTCGTATCATCAGAAACATCTGTATCATAATAGAGATCATTAACTCTTTGGAAAACCATTCTTGCAGACTCATATTCCTCCATTTTCATATATAAGATACCAGTTTCAAATTCCTTTGCACCCACCTTATTTCTAAGGATCTTGATCGAAGATAATACCTCATTATTATACGGAGATGCCGGGAAATCATCCAGAAATTCTTGATACCTCTCCAGTGCCTTCTCTGTGTAAGTCTGATCATGGTAATAGTCTGGGGATTCTATTCGATAAGCTTCGCAAATTTTAAATCTTGCTTCTTCAACAAAAGGGCTGAAGGCCATTTTACGGGTTAACTTTTCATATTCCGAGATTGCCAAAATATACTCTTTGTTTAAAAAATAGGCTTCTCCCAGATAGAATTGGGCATCATCACCAAATTCTGAGCCCGAACCCCGAATCAAAACAGAAGAAAACTCGTCCTGCGCGCGAAGATATTTTTCATTTTCGAGAAATTCCATTCCTTGATTAAAGCGTTCAGTAATGGTTATTTCTGTATCAGATTTTGTTCCTGCACATTGAAAGTTTAGCAGCATTGAAACTGTGAAATATAATATTGCTACTCTTTGATTCATTTTAAAATAAAATTGTAATAGACAATCCTCCTATTCCAACTATATTTTGTGGATTATAAAGTAAACTCACATCGGTTTCAATTGTTTCACTTGATTTAGGCTTATTGGACGATTTTCTCTGGTTTGACCAAACTGCATCCATTCCACTTATGACATGGTTGAACATTAAGGCACTAATACTGAATTTGGCGAAACTAAGCCAATCGTTGGATTCTTTACGCTGATTAAGATAATTGTTTTTATAATCAGTTTTAATGATGATTTCCGTAGTATCACCTACATCTTTTTCTTCCCAATACCAAGCATCTCTAGCATCCGACCAGCCACCTAGAAATTGATCATATTTGCCAATGTTTTCATAAAAATGACGATCACGTGCAACAATAACATCACTTCTTTCTGCCCAGTCAGGATGCACTTCCAAACTATCGGAACTGACAAAGGCGCCATATTCTTCCTTTAGTTCTCCACTAAGTACCAATATCAAATCATGTGTGCCAGATAAATTCATCAACGCTGGAAATTGACTCCAATATTTTCCATTATTTTCACTATTAGACATGGTGAACCTGTTTGTGACCCAATTTTCCAAAGTCCAATTCTTATCCGCAAAAGATTGAAATTCTTCTTTTAATTTTTCTGCGCGACTGTTGCAGATGGCCCAAGACGCAATACTAACCAGCTCAACTCCGGCAAAGCTAGCTGTTTTCCACTTCGGCTCACGATTATAATATTGTCCAGATCCTGGCAAAACAAGTGACATTAATAATGGTTTTCCCGGGTATTCTATTATTCTATTCTGGTGAATAACAGCCGATAATGTGTCCGGTTCATCCTGCTGCTTTCCCACCTGTTTGACTTGGCCATCAATACTACAAATAAACAGTATTGTGGCTGGATTAAAAATCAAATAGTATTTTAATATATGTCCGAGGGTCTTTTTCATAGGTAGTTTGACTATTTTGTGCCACATGTTCATTCCTAATTATATTAAGTGGTTGATGATATTCAACTTCAATAGCGGTGGGGAAATTATAAAAAGAAAAGCCATTCATCCGCCACTGAATTCCAACTGATTTTTTCCAAGTATGATTATTTTTTGAAGTCCAGGCATCCCCGATTTGTAAAATGCCACCAATGGTACTATTTTGAAAAATCATCCACAATATGGGATAATGTTTCTCTCTGAAAATTGGTATTCTTAATGAGAAATCCACAATTACCTTTTTAGTACCCTGAATACTGTAGAATGGATACCCTTTCAATCCAGACAAACCACCGAGATAGAAATGAAAAAATGAATCTACCATATTATCAGAAATCCATCCTGCTTCAGCTTTTAAGGATGTTGTCCATCTCTTTATCCAGGGTAATTCATAATGATAGATCGCTCCTGCCTGTAGCCGAGTCAAATCATAATCTACGAATTTCTCAGTTAGTGTACCTGAATCAGAAAAATTTAATCCCTGAATAAATTTATTTTTCTCTAAATCCGTATTGAACCATACCGAAATTCCATTAGACGGATTGATGCCACCATCCAACCGTTTTTTAATCACATCTAATTTCCAGCTTGCGCTAAAATTCCAGCCACGGAAATAGTCATAAGCAGCACCAGCCTTTAAACCTTCCGTAGGCAATTCTTCTTTAATAAATGCTCGATACCATTGCCGGGATGCATATAATTCCATCAAACTCCCAAAAATCGGCAACTTCAATCCGCCACGAAACTGTACCAGACGGAACTTAATATCATCGTTAATAGGGTATATTCCTTGGTAAAATGTGGAGTCACTTGTATTACGGGTAATATAGTATGTTTCAAAAAATATGGTCGGATATAACCGTTTAAATTCAAAATTAAAATATAAATCTGTATCTTTAATTTGATTTAGAGATGCTCCTCCGAACAAGGACAAGCGATTAATAATTTCACCGGAATAAAAATAAAACCCCGGTTTCAGAGTGCCATAATCTAACATTAGTTTAGGCATAATAAACATTTCCGTGAATTGATCATCATAGATTTTTGCAATAGATGGATCAGGCTCCATAATTGGTGGTTCATGTGTTTGATGTCTTTCATGAAATGATCGAGGATAGCCAACCATCTCATCTTCAATGATTCGAAATGAATCCAAAATTGCAATTGTATAGGATCCATTTTTATATAATGAATATAAAATACGGTTATGTTTATTCATATCTGGCATAAAAGCACCACCGATAGTGTTGGTAATGAACCCCATTGTACTATCTATTGGATTCATTAAATATAAGTTATAAATACCCGTCCTGTCATCAGAGAAAAGACTGATACTGTTTACGGTTGTAACCATATTTCGTTCATCCCAATTAGGATTATTCAGTAATTGGCTCACTTCACCGTTTTTCAGATCGAATTCCCAGATATCCCGGTAATGATGGGTCGTAATATCAAAGTTCAGCTTATGCATCTTAACATCATATGATAAATAGCTGATCATGGGACGCTGATTAAAATCAGTGATTTTTTCAGAAGTCATGGTTTTCAAATCTAGGATGAATATATTCTGACTGCCATCATATGTGGATAGATAGGCTAGAGAACTATCTTTAGTGATAAAAACTGGATTAAATGCTCGTTTATCGTATGATAAACGCGTTTCTTTTTCTGTAACCAGATTATAACAATACAAATCATAAAATCTTGAGCCATTCTTATTTGGAAATTTCGGCTTTTTGCTATAGAAAATCATTTTTCCATCTGGATGCCAGGTAGGTGCTGAAAAAACAGCACTGCTTATTTTTAAATCTTCACCTGAATCCATATTATAAATGTATAAATCTGTTTGACCAAAATAATCATTCTCCTTATTACTCAAGTAGGAAAATGAGTTTTCCCTTGGATTCCATTTGGGGAATATATTGGTACTTCCGGTAGTCATAATTTGTCTTCCTTCCACAAGGTTTATCTGAATTGGTTTTGCCAATCTGGTATATCGCGCGTCAACTTCCTCCTTAAAATTATCATACAATTCATTACCGCTGATTCCCATCACATTGGCTATAGTTTTATCAATAGAATATTGCCAAGGCTTGGACAATTCGATCATAATGTCTTTAAGAGTATTTGAACCATAACGGGATACAATATAATGTGATAGGGCAAAACCAGAATTATAGGTTGATTCATTACCGATACCTTTCTTACCAAAGGTGTTCATTTCTGTGAAAGATAACAAATTATTATTTATAGACCGATCTCTCAAAACCATATCCCGATGGGTATCCCAATGGTCCCAATCCGCCCCATTGTACATAAACTGGGCAATTCCTTCGGCCAACCAAGGCGGGACCACGGTACCAGGGATCGGATAACTTACTAAAGTATTTGGATAGCCATAGAGAACATCAGGTCTTTTCTCCTTTTCATAATTCATTAATTGAATGTAGGCACCAGGAAATCGTGTCCCTGCTTTCATTGCCTTCTGCAAAGAAATAATATGAGTGAATTCATGGGCAATAACATTCTGTAGCCATCGGTGACTACCACGCAATTCAAAATCAAGGGGTGAGGCCCAGATCATGATTTTATTATCATAGTAATATGCCGCTCCATTAGAATAATCATCAGGATCTATTAAAACCAAATGTGTCTTCCCAGAAGGTTCAAAATCATACAGTGTAGTTACTTTATCATAGATTCTTTCAGCAACTGTAGCTGCTTCCCTTGCCGTAGATTCCGTTTCATCATGAAAATGAACCTTAAAATGTTCAGTATCAAATGTATGCCAGTTAAATTCAGGATGATTGTATTGAATCTGAGAAAACAACGAAGAAAAAGTGAAAAAGACAATAATTCTAAAGTTATACATTAATGAGATACTGCTAATTTTATAATATGAGTATTTATCTTTTTATTATTATTAAGGGAAATATGAGCAAAATAAATACCTGATTCTATCTTAGAGACATCCCATTCCCACTCAGATACCTGCAGGCCTGAATGCAAATTATTATTTTTAAATTCCGCTACAAAATAACCAGCCAAATCATATATAATAACCTTAATCTGTTCTGCATTTAAAGACTCGACCCTGATTTTACCGGTATCATATCGAATAGGATTAGGATAACAATATGCTCTATTAAGAATGCTATCATCAATAAAATTTGCATTATAATCAAGGGAGACTGACCTGCTCCTACCCCAATTCCCATGTTCAAATGACCACTCGTTACCTTTAGTTTCTGTTGCATCACCGAATATGTAAATAGATGATCTTGTCATAACAGCATTCTGACTTTGTATTCTACCAACTGCAATTAATTGGTCATAATGATTAGATGTAATTCGAAATAAAATATTTCCTTGATAATCAAATATTATAATGGAGTTTGAGACTGCTTCCTTACATATTATTTCTGGATGATGATCACCCACTAAGTCACGGGCTAATACAGGTTCTACAAGATCGGCTTCAATTGGAAAACCAGGCATGAGGTTCAATTCTGAATTAAATGCATATAATTTACCATTCTCTTCAAGTGCCAAAAGATCTAACTGAGCATCCATGTTTAAGTCTATACCAGCCAGATATAGAAACCGTTGATCTGTCCATTTGGTAATACTACCATTAAAATTTGTAACGGAAATGCCCTGATTACTCAAACTTATCCAATAATTGTACGAAGTGGGGAAAAATACCTTATGGGTATGATTTATCCACTCGCTACTCGATAATACTTTGGGCTCAACAGCAGGGTCAATATGGACCGTATAAATCACCGAATCCAGATTTTCAATTGAATTCAGCATAACAGTATCTGAATTAAATAGATATTTATAATGCCACAATCTAGTATAATCATTGCCATATTCTAATATTTCGATCATGCTATGATCATCACTAAACAGGTATCCTATAGATACATTATTACTTTCAATATCAAGAAAATATTGTCGATCAGTTAACTGGTCAGCATGAGCAAACCAAAGTGTATCTCTACCACCAATGAATTCTGAAATCCCATCATGATCCAGATCAAACACAGAACGCAAATACATTGAACTATCTGGATACCCTGGCATTATTATAGAATTAGTTATAGAAAATATCATGGTGTCACCAGGTTCACCAATATCCCCAATTGTTATATATGAAGCAACTCCGTGATTACTAGATGTATTTGGAAAGGTAGAAGGACCAAAATCCAGTTTTTGTCCCTGCATTTCCGTGTTTGAACGATTGTATTCTTCATTTCCTTGAAACCACATATCACCAAAATATCCGCTGGATGGATCAGCAAATAAAAAGAACGATGGGTGACCAATATCTTGAGCACCATCAGCCTCCTCTAAGTCTACACCTAGACGGTTTATATTTGAGTTAACCATATATCCATCCAGACCGCTATGTATCACATCGCGGTCAATATGCCAAATCAGCAGTCCGGAAGCAGGAAGCCCTAGATCATAATCAGGTATAGATGTTATCACGCCATTTTCATCTTTTTGAATTTCAACACTGTCGAATAGTATTTCCACCAATGGAGGATACCTTTTTTCGCCAGAATCTTTCCACAATTTATATCTCATAGAATCCAAACTAACTCCATGATGTACATAATTGGTTCTATTTTCAATTAAAAAGGACTCCGATTCATGAATTGGTACTTCTACCAATTGATCTCTGCGCCTTGATAATAACGTAATCACAGAACTGAACCTTGCCTTTAATGGTGTTTCCCAACCTGCATAGATGCGTGACCATGCCGAAGGTGGCGATGGAATCAGTCCTCGACCATTATTGGAACCTTGGTCCATGAGTCCAAAAATACCTACACCACTCTCGCCTGTATCAATATTCCATAGGGGAGGTAACTTAATTGCAAAACCAAGCATGAGGGCGAAAGTACCTGTTAGTCCATATTGATATTCACAGGGCTCGGAAGATTCGGAAAACATTTCAGTGGCAATATCATAGAGTAAATGGTTTTGCGATTCTGGAAGTATAATGCCCTCATTAATTAAACTATTGCCTAATTGAATACCATTGATTCCTAGATGTGCATAAATCATCTCACTATCGATAAATGTTGACGGAATGTCTTCTGGTGTAGGATCAAGAAATGGTAATGAAAAATCCTGACCAATCCCTGCATGGAATACAACAACTAGGTCAAATTCTGAATAATCTATATTGTCATTTTCATAGCCTGCAATCAACGCATCCTGTAATAATTTGGTTAAACGTTCATCCTGAATATCAACCTGATCATAAGGATTATAATAATTCATCTGATATTCCATTTCATAGCTTTCTTGATCACCATCCGGATAGATTACAGAATTTTCTAGATCTATGCCAAAATCACCATAGGATACAGATCTAAAATAGGAATCAACTGCCTTTAATTGTGATTGAAAATAGAATTTATCGTGTGGCGGGGGATCAATGGTATATCCTCCACAGTCAATACCAGATGATTGCTGTAGGAAATCGCCATTTCCTGTTGTGCTTGCAATATCATCTTCATTGAATGAGACACGTAAAGCGCAAATACTATAATCACCAATAATATCTCCAGTCAATATACTATAAAAGTAGAGCAGGAGAATGGACCTGCGCAAAAGAACCAACCACATGATGTTTTAAGTGGTTTTAAAATTCCATGTTCAAGGAAAAGCGCATGGTGTTAGTTAATGGATGTCCGGTTTCACCGTAAGTATAACCAAAATCAAAACCGTAACCAGCAAATCGTAAACCAATACCAAAGGTGGGATTATTGATTTTCCCTATCTTATCATAATAAAAGCCAGTTCGTATGGCAAAATATTTCCCATACCAGTATTCCAATCCAATATTATGGACCAGTTTATCTATTTCATTTTTTAAGGACCTGTCCTTGGCGTTGCCAACTTCTTTTTGGCCCCATTCATTATATTGACCCCAGCCTGGGTCGCCAGGCTCACCTGAAGTTTTTACCATCTCCCCATCTTCAGTATCAATAATACCATCATTATCCAAATCATCCCATGCATAACCGCCAATTACCTTATCCCCCGTACCATCCGAAGCAGATTTATCGATATCACCACCTAGAAACCAATCATCTACCCAGGAAGTAAATAGAGCCAAGTAAATTGGATCAGTGTGGGCTATTTCCAGTTTGCCATCATTATTATAATCATTACCGGGGCTTAGATTGCCATCCTCATCATAACCTCCAATAAAGCCATCATTATTCCAGTCCATATCAGGGTAAGATGAAACCAGTAGTTTGTCCACATCATATACAATATTCAATTTATTAAACTTTGTATTAACCAATGCATAATTTAAACCCAGTGTTAGATTGGTGGGTTGTGGATCCGCTTGATCAGGGTCAATAAAGGAAACTTTTGGACCTATATTGGAGAGGTTAATTCCCAGTGTGAGGTTTGGCATCAGCCATTGTTTGTGCATATAACCTAAATCAAATCCAAAATCCATGGAAGTACCTTTTCCTTTTTCACTTCCCGCACCAATTTCGACAAGATGTTGGTAGGAAATTTTGGCATTCATACCGAATGATTGTGTGGCAGAAATAAGAGCACTGTAGGACATGGAAAAACTAGACATATAGCTTGTAAAAGTGCCTAACTCTTCCCCTGTTTCACTGGTTCGGGTTTGCTCTCCTAAGTTGAGGAATATTAAATGTCCACCAACCGTACCAAGAGTTTCAAAACTTTTACGGAAGGCAAAAAATTCATAATACATATCATTCGCCAAGCCAGGTAACCAGTTTACATGCATAAGAGCCAGTTCAGAACCATCTAAAAACCCAAGCCCTGCAGGATTCCAATAGCTGGCATAGGCATCATTTGCGACAGCTACCTGCGCTTCTCCCATACCGCCTGCACGAGCCCCAGGAGCAATTAGTAAAAATATTGCACCTGCTTCACTTTGTGGAAACAGTGGAAATAAAAGATATGCATTAAGTATGCATAGCATTATTAAACGCTTCATAAAACGTCTCCTGAATTATTTTTATGATATTTATGCCGTTTTCGGGCGATACTGTTAGCGTTTAATGAATATTTGTTACCCAATTTTATTGACCGCAAACTTATTTCGGACACTTATAGTAAACAAGAAATGAATTTAGAGTGGATATCTTCAAAATTATCTTAATAATCCTAGTGTTAGGATAGGTATATATGTGATGAGAGCAACAGCTAATAGTTTCACTATGAAAAACGGAAATATGGACCTATAAATTCTCGGCATATCCTCATTAAATCGGTAAGCAGCTAGAAAAAGATTCATACCTACCGGTGGTGTGAGAAATCCCAGTTCCATATTAGCTATAAAAATAATAGCCAAGTGAAATGGTTCTATACCAAAATGAGCTCCAAGAGGTTTTATCAAAGGTACGATAACAATTATTGCCGAAAAAATATCCATCAAACAGCCGGCCATCAGTAAAAATAGATTCAGCAAAAGGAGAAAAAAATATTTAGAAGAAATGGCATCCTTAACCCATGCCAGTAGTTGCATTGGAATTTGGGCATCTACCAGATAACTTGTGAGACCCATGGCTATTCCAATAATTATCAATACGCCACCAATCAAGGTTGCACAATCAATGATAATTGAAGGCACCTGTTTGATTGAAATATCTTTATAAACAAAAACTTCTATAAAAAATACATAGAGTACAATAATGGCAGCTGTCTCTACTAAGTTTGTATAACCTCCAAAGACACCTAGGAGGATTAGAATGGGAATGACTAGCTCCCAACTCGTTTCCAAACATATTTTAATAGCTTTTTTGAAATCAAATTCATGAATTTTTACTTTTTGGTGCCGTCCTTGTATTAATGCCCATGTAGAGATCAAACCTATCAAGAGGATTCCGGGCATAAGACCTGCTATGAAAACATTTTTTACCGAAATTCCAGCCCTAACACCATAAATTATAGCTGGCAAGCTAGGAGGCAATAACAATCCGATAGAACCCGAGACTGTAATCAAACCGAGAGAAAATTTTCTACTGTATCCTTCTTTAATCAATAGCGGTAGCAAAAGGCCTCCGAGAGCTAGGATAGTAACACCTGATCCTCCTGTCAAAGCGGTAAAAAATCCACATAAAAGCACGACAATTACTGGTGTTCCTCCAGGAATCCATCCAAACAGTGAACGAAATACATTAACCAATCGAGATGAAGCATTGCTTTCAGCAAGTAAATAACCCGCCAACGTAAACAAAGGAATTGTTGGTAGGGTTGGTGCGACTACAATTCGATAGGCTTCTGAAGGAATAGCAGATATTGAAGTAAAATCATTCCAAAATAGTAAAATTGCAGCACCACCCAATCCAGTAAATATTGGTGCACCATAAATGAGTGCAACCAAGATAATAACCATACCAATCCAGATAACAGGGATTATACCCTGTAATAATTCCTTATAAGCAAAAAGAGTATAAAAAGCACCAGGAATTAGAAGTGTAAAACGGTGCAGATGATTTTTATAACTTTTCAAATAGATTTGGACTGCCATTAGAGAAAATCCTATGGGCATAATTGTCATAGCTACCCATCTGGGTATTTTAGGCGCAATTAGATTAGCAAATTTATATTCTATTTCTAAAAGATAATAACTACCCCATGCTAGTGATATCACAACAAGAAAAGACATAGTTTTTGCTATCCAGCGACCTAAATGAAAATTGGTCTCACTATTAAATATTGGTTGCCTAGTCAATGCCAGAAGTTTATTACGACGCGCTGCTAATACAGCGCCAAGAAATCCAATCCAAAGAGTGCAATGTTGGACTATAGCCTGGGAAGATGCTATGATATTTGTTCCAAATATACGGGCAATAGTTTCTATTACAGGGAATAATGATATAAGAAAAAACATGACTAATGCCAACGTATCCTCTCCCCATTTAATACGGCGAGCAAGTCCTTCTACATTTTGCCGCCATCTAATCATTATTTAACCTTAGATGCCTTTAGAATATTCATTACCTTATCAAAAGTTTCTTCACTCATCGTATTTCCTCGCATGATTGGACCCAGTCGCTTGACCTCATTCATCCATTGTTCTTTTTCCATGGAAGAAAGAGTATGCACCTGAAGACCATACTGTTTCATTGCTTCAATGGCCTGAATTTCAGATTCCCGATTTATGATAATCTGTTTCTCCTTTATTTCATCAAGTATTTGAATAAGTTTAGCATGATATTTATTTGGAATTCTATTCCAAGTTTTATTATCTATCACAACACCTGCTAATAACACACCCCACTTCATATCCAGCATATGAGTCGCTATTCCAAAGGTCTGTCTTGCCAAGGCATATAGAGGTACAGTAGAAAATGTATTTATTAAACCAGTTTGCAGCCCAGAAAGAAGTTCTGTTCCAGCTAGGGGTACAACTGTATAGCCTGCTTCTCTATATACTTTCTCATACTCAAAATTTCCAGCCCAGGTAAATATTTTCCTATCGACCAAGTCACTGGGCACTTTAACAGGCTCTGTACTGAACCAGTAAGCCCAACTTAAATCCGAGACATAGAGTAGTTTTATACCTTGATTTTCCATTTCGGTGGTTAAATCCGGAAGTAAATCAACTAAAACATTATTAACATCTTCAAAACTCTGGTAAGCAAGGGGTAAGAAAAAGGCAGAAAATTCAGGAGCCATTTCTGAGAGTCCTTCTGTGGAAAGTGCAGCTGCTTGAATTTGGCCAATACGTATCTTTCGTACCATGTCTCGTTCATCGCCCAATATACCTCCAGGATATATTCTGACTTGAACTTCACCATTCGTTGCTTCTTTCCATTTTTGACCTAAATCAATTAGAATATCATGCCATGCAGTTCCTTCTGGAGCCAAAGTGGCAACTTTAACCACAACTTTTCTAGCATTTAAAAAAGTTGTTACAATTAAAAATATTAGGATAATTTTCTTCATTCGAAAAAGTACTCATCTGTTTTAGTTAATAGCCATTTTGCTCTTTCTTGAGCTATAATATTAACAAGTCTGAGCTCATAATCTTGGTTAACATTCATACCATTTACGTACTCTAGTTTCCGGATAAATTCACTTTTATACTGAAACTTCTTATCAATATTCTCAGCGAAACTAACAAAGGGGCCAGCATCCATACTATCAGATAACGAGACTGCTAAATCAAAATATTTGGTCACAGTATCAATTAGCGCATCAGCCGTTAAATCGGAACGAGTAGCCATATAGCTTATCATCGCAGAATAAAGTGCACCACGATTCCAGCTAGGATCTAGTTTCAATGCAGCTTTTAATAGTTTACCCACCTTAGGCAATTGGATCAGTTCGAAAGGGTTTCCCCTGCTTGCCCGTATTGCACCACCATAGGCAGCTGCCAACCAATAAAGTTCATAAATGTTATCATTGTTAAATTGAATAGTAATATTTTTATTTGATAACCATAATTCAAATTCAGGATATTCATCAGTCAATATTACGGTCCCTATTTCTACGGCATCTTTCAACAATGAATATGCTTCTCCAGCTCGAACTAAACCTTCTTGATAATTTTTTGCAAAAAGACGATCGGCATCTTCAAGAATAAAACCGTATGCATACTCCACTTCTAATTTTAACAACTTCCGTCTTTCCGAAAATGTTAATAATTTTTTTTTCTTAAGGGAAGTGATTTGCCTCTCAAAATAATAAGTATTGATAAGTTGAGGATGGTTAACAATAATCCGACGAGGAACACATCCTGAAATAAATAGGATAATTAAAATGCAGGATAGTTTCCCTCTAAAACCCATGCCGGGTTACGAATTCAACTCAATGCCCATAAACTGGAAAGGAAGAGCATAAATTATTTACATCTTTTTTCAATCTACTAAGTATATTATCATCATCGCTATTATTAAGTGCAGTATCGATCCAGCTTACAATCATACGCATTTCATCTTTTCCCATTCCCCGGGTAGTAACTGCAGGAGTTCCTAATCGAATACCGCTCGTTATAAATGGACTTCTCTGATCAAAAGGTATCATATTTTTATTTACAGTGATACCTGCTTTACCAAGAACATTTTCTGCAGTTTTTCCATCAATATTTTTTGATGTAAGATCAATCAACAATAAATGGGTATCTGTACCCCCTGAAATCAAGTTATATCCAAGAGTTAAAAACTCATCTACCATTGCTTTTGCATTATTAATAATATTTTGAGAATAGGTTTTAAACTCGGGTCGTAAAGCTTCTCCGAATGCTACTGCTTTAGCTCCAATAATGTGCATTAAAGGTCCTCCTTGTATACCTGGCATAACTGTGGAATCAATAAGTTCAGAGATCATTTTAATTCTGCCTGATTTCTGTGCTTTTCTTCCCCAAGGATTTTCTTTATCTTTTCCCACCATAATAATACCACCGCGGGGTCCACGAAGAGTTTTGTGAGTTGTACTGGTAACTATATCACAATAAGGGATTGGTGATGGATGAAGACCAGCTGCAATCAAACCGCTGGGATGTGCTATATCTGCTAAAAGATAAGAATTAACAGAATCTGCAATTTCCCGAAATTGTTCGAATTCAATAAAACGTGGGTATGCACTACCGCCACAAACAATCAGTTTTGGACGGTGTTTTTGTGCCAAATCTTGAACATCATCAAAATTAACTCTCCCTGTACTTTTAGACACATGATAAGAGATAAAATTGTATAGCTGACCTGAAAAATTGACAGAACTTCCGTGCGTTAAATGTCCACCATGAGCCAGGTCGAGACCAAGGACAGTATCTCCAGGTTCAAGGAAAGTCATAAAGACAGCCATATTTGCTTGAGATCCTGAATGAGGCTGAACATTACAGTAATCTACACCGAACAATAACTTAAGACGTTCGCGAGCTAGATTTTCAGCCTCATCTACATAATCGCAACCTCCGTAATATCGTCTACCAGGATATCCTTCTGCATATTTATTGGTCATCACACCACCCGCCATTTCCATTACAGATAGGCTTGCAAAATTTTCGGAGGCAATTAGTTCCAGTGTATTTTCTTCTCTTTTAAGTTCTCTAGCGAGTACTGTGTGTATTTCTGGATCTGTTAGGGCAAGAAAAGACAATGACTATTTCCAGGATTCTTCAGGAATTAGGGCTTCTGTTATCCAAAAATAATCTGCAGACACTGGTTTAATTTTCCGCGTTCTTTTTACCTTATCCTCTGCCATAAACCACTGGGCTTTACCATACATAACATCCTTAGAATTTTCATCCAACCAGGCTTTTTTATTAAAAATCCCTCTGTATCCTTTATTTTCCGCTATGATAAAGTAATTATATGCAAGTTTGGCCACAATACGATCGTCTGTTGAAAATGGATTCTTCCGAAAATTATCCCATCCATAATAGTATACTTTAGCTTTCTGAGCATATGAATCACCGTTTTCGGAATTAATATCTATTGATTTATCTGCCCATTTTAATGCTTTGTCATAATCTGCAATCTCAATGAATATATTAGATAATTCTATAGAAATACGTTCATCTCGGGGATCAATTTTAAACAACGCATTATATGCAATTGCGGCTTCTTCAAGATCATCGATTTTTATACAAGACTCTGCAAGTTTTCTATATGCAATTTTGCTAGTTGGGTCTTTTTTAATAACAGATTTGAGAATAATAACTGCGTCCTGATGAAAATCTGCCTGCATAAGCCGGTCAGAATAATCTAATCCATAACTTAAATTATCTAAATTGTCCTCATATCGCTTTCTGTATACATCTAATGGATCTCTACCACTATTTTCAAAAGCCAATGCTAGTTCACTTTGGGCAATTTCGTTATTTCCATCCAATTTGAGAATCATTTCTATAATAAGAATTTGATCTTCATACCGATTATTATCCTTATAAAGCTTTGATAGGCTATTAAGAATGTTTATATCTTCAGGTGAAAGATCAGCAAGACGTTCATATTCAATAATTTCCTTATTCAATTTCCCCTGGCGCTTATAAGAATAGGCCAGTCTTTTTCTTAATTCAATATTATCTGGCAATTTTTGTAAACCGTCCAATAAGACGAATTCTGAACTATCGAATTTCCCCATCTGCTCATAGGCAATAGCATAATATTGATAGATTTCTTGTGGAGGAGCAAAGATTGGGTTCCATTCATCACAATCCAAAGATGTGATCTCACTGTAAATTTTTACTGTTTGTTTCCAATCTCGATTTCTATAATACTCAGCGGCGCTGCTCATTAACCGAGGGCACCTTTTATTTCTAAGAGAATCCAACCTGGCTTTTTCCTTCGCGAGATTACTACCTGTTTCCCTTTCAGGTGGAACACACATAAAAAGAATAAACACCAATGAACTGATTGTAAATGATTGTAATCTACCCATTTCTTTTTTGTCTCCTTTTCACAAACCAAATATCTCCTAAGCTAATACCAGCTTGAAGTTGATGGATAACTTCTAAATCATAAGACTCAGAATATTTTCGAGAACCAACATAATAATTAAAATCGATTTGATTTCCAACAGCCCCAAATTTAAAACCAATACCTAATGAATATCCCATTTCTATAATTGAAATGTTTGAAAATTTTAGTTTCTGGTTACGATAGTTTATACCCGAACGTAAAGTGAATTTATCTATCCAATTGATGGATAAATCATCAGGGAACTTTATCAATCCTATGGAAATAGAGTTTGATGAATGGATAAAATCATTGAAACCTAAATTCAGTTCTACTGGTAGGCGCCCTTTTTCCTTAAAAGATAAAAGTTCAACCATCACATTAGTTCTTGGAGTAATTTTTTTATCTAATCCTACCATATATTCTATTGGACTGTGAATCCCTTTTAACCGAACATCTTCCTCAGATTCAACATCTGCGAGATGAGGAAAATCAAATTGATACGTATCATGATATCCATTATCATTGCTGTCATAGAACAAGAAATATTGTTTATAGAGACCATCAAGTGGCTTAATCGGAAATTTACTAGCCAACATGATACTTGTGCTATTTGATGGATAGATAGAAAGAAATCCTTGCAAGAAAGAACCAGAATACCTCATTCTCGATGTCTGGATAACAGCTCCAGACATCCAGGATGCACTACCATTCATTAACATGGATTCGTTTTGACGACTGGATCCAAAAAGGAGATGCAAATTGGCCCCGAGACTAATTTTCTTATTTAAGAACATGCCTGAGCCCATTTTAAAAACTGTAATACCACCAGAACGATCATACTCTCTTTGAAAAGATAATGTATCCTCAAATATAATCATTTTAGTAATGGTAGTATCTGAGATTGCTACATTTTGATTACTGTAAGGTGAAATAGAGAATCCGACTGCGGCCCTGTCCTTGATCGGAATAATCCAGTATCCGGATGAGATACCGGAATATTCATTAGGAATAGGAATTGAATTTTTAATTGCGCTATAACTTATAGATAAATGGGTAAATTTTAAATAGGGCCAAGTTGCAGGATTAGAAAGAGCTACTCCATTTTGAAAAGCAGGTAGTATTTTGTTCAGACTTTGTCCAGCACTTATGCTACCTTGAGCACTATTAAAATGACCCAGCCCAAACCCATTTATGATTCCTTGCCCATAGTTTAAAGTACTAAAAAGAATTGGAATAATTAAATAGTTACGAAATAACATAGATTATTTCTAGCCTGGGCTTATTTGTATCAGAGTTAAATAAGAAGCTAGCTTTTTCAAACGGGTTGTTTAAACTTGCCGGTAACAATTTCAAACCTATGTTTTCAGTATTATCCATATTCACATTCTGGAGGTAATACTTCATACCAATAATCACTGAAGAATTTTCAATGGTACCTCCCATAGTCCAAGGATAGCCCATCGTTACAAATGGGTCGTTTATAAATTTTATAGATGATGTATCTAAAGCTTCAATTAATGGATCCAATATTAGATTGTAGCCAGGAATAGCTAAACTTGAATCCTGAGCAAGAATCAGATTTGCATTTTTAATTAGAGCACCTTTGGGCAAAGAAAAATTTATTGACAATATCATTCGCTGACCAAATCCAAGACTCACCCCTGTATCTGATGTATCTATAGGGATATCACCATAGTCCATAACAGTTATATCTTTATTTGCATAAATGGTAGTTGATAGATTATCTATAATTGATGAATCACTGGAATTTGGTTGGCTATAAAATATCTCAATTTTGGGATCTTTTGCCCCAGTTGTAGCTTCTCTGCTAAATAATTCTATAAAAGTTGATTCATCTGATTCCAACATAATGGCAAATGAACGGACCAGGCTGGTATCTAGAGTATCTGCCAGTGCATTCCTAAGATGCATCAAGTCCCAAGATATTTCAGTTTGGATAAATAGACCAGATGAATCTTTTTCAGCAATTAAGGCACCGGGGCCCAATGACTGCCATCCATCCAGAGTAAAATTATCAAAATCCCTATAAGTGCTGTTACTTTCGTTAAAATGTGAATCAGGAGAGAAATAAAGCTGGATGTCCGCCATACTTTCGGAAAGTAAACTATCATCGGAGTATACCCGAAATAACAAGCTATCCAACGTCACACTTGAATCAAGATATTGACTCCAAAACCCGCTATTTGGCATTTCTATCAAATTAATTTTCGCATTCAAACCATTCTTGGATCCAAAATATAGTCTGTCAGTAGATCCCAGATTAGGGTCAATCCAGTATGGATACCCAGAGATATTGTACAAAGTAGTATCAATAAAATTCTGAGGTAGATGAGCAAGGTTACCACCAATAGGATTTTCGGTGCAATGTAAGAAGATAAATGGTATATAAAAAAAACCATAAACCTTTAAGGTAAGAAGTTTTTTTATCATTGACCCTGATTTATATGATAAACTATTTTGAAAGTTTCTCTAAAATTTTGTCCATCTGATCTGATATGGATCCATAATCAGGGGCTTCATCATCGGACCACTTAATGATAGATACTTTTTTCTTATTGGCTTTAATACCTGGTTGTTTCAATAATAATTCAGAAATATTTCTTCCTGGTTTATCAAAAATAATAATTGCATCCGTATCATAAGCTGCAACATCATACACATTAATAATATTTCCTTTGAGGGAAGGGTCTACTGGAATTTCTGCCAATTCTAAATCATCCCTAGATATATCTGAATATTCATCAAAGTCATGGATGACCAATACGGTTTTTATCTGCTTATAAAAAGTATCATCAATATTTTCAAAATGTGCTTTGAATATTCCCGGCACCATGGCACTCTGCCAGCCATTGCAAATAAAAATATCCGGAGACCAAAATAAATGCGGCAAGGTAGACAAAACAGCCTTTGCAAAATATCCATACCGTTCGCCATTATCTGACAACACTCTACCATTCTTAGCTTTATATACTAGATTAGTCAAAGGGGTAAACCAATAGTCGTCTTCAAGGAAATAAATCTGCACTCTAGTTTTTGGAATAAATGCACTCTTTGCGCTAGCAATTTTTTCCTCTCCAGCAAATTCAAAAGGAATTTCCCTTAGGCGAATTACTTCGCGCAGAATATACTTTCTCTCACTCACATAGCCATATTTAGGGATAACGGTACGAATATCATGGCCTTTCTCTTGCAGCGCAAAAGGTACATTTACAGAGAAATCTCCAAGATGTGTGGGGTTAGCAAACGGAGTGATCTCTGTTGTAAGGTAATATAGTTTCTGGGGCATATTTTAGTTTATGAAATTAATCAATGGATAACTGTTTCAACGCTTCCTTGGCTTTAGGGTAATACTCACTCCCTGGAAAATAATCAACCATGCGCTGAAACTCTTCACGGGCTTTAATAACATTGCCCATACTTTGGTATGATAGACCAATTTTTAATTGAGCATCATCGTTTTTATCTGTACCCGCAAATGTAAAGACCCTAGAAAATTCAGCTATTGCTCTTTTAAAATCTTTTTGAGCATAAAAACATTCCGATAGCCAATATTGACTATTATCCGCTAGCTCATTTGCTGCATCTGCCTCTACTAAAGACTGAAAACCTTCTATAGCTCGATTGTATTCTTGATTTTGGAAATTTGACAAACTTTCCATATACTTTTGTTTATATTGGGCAGTATTAAACTCTGGAGCAGATGATATTGATCCTCCGGATTTCAACCTAGCCATTTCATTATAGCTATTAGTTAGAGTAACTATCTTATTTTCAATATGTACAAGTCGATTTAAATTTTCCAAGGCGGTACTATCAGAATACCGGCTTTGTATCTCAATGTTATTTATTTTATTACTAAGAGTATTAATCCTTTT
>CAJWLO010000040.1 GCA_913043235.1 uncultured Fidelibacterota bacterium | reverse complement strand
GATGTTACCATTTCAGGCTTTAATTCTGGAGTAGCTGCAGCCACATGGGTTTTTAAAATGGTTAAGGTGCCAACATCAGATCCCATTCTATCAGGCTCTTGGAAGCTGGCCCCGATAGCAGGCGCATTGGGAGTTGGTCCAAGTGCAGGTGATTATTCCTGGTGGTCAAGCAGTGAAGCTGATGTAACCACCAGAGCCTGTTTATTTGATGATGAGTATGTATTTAATGCAGATGGTTCGTTTAATAATGTTCAAGGTTCTGAGACTTGGCTTGAGCCGTGGCAGAATGTAGATCCTGAGGCTTGCGGAGCACCGGTTGCTCCCCATGATGGTACAAATGCTGCTACCTGGTCAGTAGATGAAACTGCGGGTACAATTACGGTTAGTGGTTTGGGTGCTTATCTGGGTCTTGCCAAGGTTCACAATGGTGGAGAGGATGGTACCCCGTTAGACAATACGATAACCTACAATTATGCATTATCTGCTGATGGGAACAGTATGGATGTTACCATTTCAGGCTTTAATTCTGGAGTAGCTGCAGCCACATGGGTTTTTAGATTCGTTAAACAGGGTTCTCAAATGGCAAGCTTTGATACAGATCCATTTATAGAACAGTTACGCAACACTATGACCGATGCTGGGGTATATGACTGGTCTGGCTATGACAGCATCTCATTTTCTTATTACAATTCAGTTCCACAGATACAAGCAGGAGGCAGCAACCAGACAGTTCATTTAAGGCTTAACCTGAGCGACTTTGGAGATGTTGCAGATCCTGCCAGCTACGATGGACAGGGAGAATATTGGTACTCTTTCCATTATATCTTGGATGCTGCGCCTGGGTGGAATACATCGACTATTGCACTAGATGGGCCAGTAAATGCTGATGCAGTTCAAGATGGTCAGTTTCATTTGACCGGATGGGTCCCTTTCGCAAATGGTAATAATGTGTTAGACAAACACGCTATAGGCGGATTCCATTTTGAATTTTCCATCAGCGGCGGTGGAGATAGTACCTGGAATCATGGTACAATCATCCTGGATGATTTCAAACTGACTGGTTCAAAAAATGTGCTTAGTAATGCAGGTTTTGAGGCTGAAGATGCACAGGATGATGGATTTGGCTGGGGCTCTGCCCTCGGTGGCGGGCACGCTCAGGTACTTACCGGTGATGGGAATGCCCACAGTGGTGAGAGCTATCTTAATATGGGTGTTACCGATAACTGGGCTGTTTACTATACTGAAGATAACATATCGGCACAGTATGGTGAGACCTGGCGTTTCAGTGGGTTTGCAAAAAATATGGTTGCTGGTGGTGATGGAGTTGGTGCTGCATTTAAGCTGGAAGCCAAGGCTGCTGATGGAACTACCATTATTGAATCAACTGGTGATGTTGCCATACAGGTGACTGATGAATGGGAAAATCACTCTATTGAATTTGTTATGCCAGATAGTACAGTAACCCTCACCGCAGTGATAGTAGCATCCCGCTGGGATGGTGTAGCATGTGACTTTGCCTTTGATGATATGTTTCTTATGAACTCGGGTATACTAGATGTGGTCCCACCGGTGGCAGTTACAAATGTAGGCGCAAGCGTTTCTGACTATGCTAATCTGGTTACCTGGATCGATGTGGATGGTGAAGAAGGAGAGACCTACAACGTATATACCAGTACTGAACTTATTACCGATGTAACATCTTCTAGTGTTGATGTCGTGAGAAAGAAGGCTTTAGAAGGCTCGCCCGCAGCCGTCCATTACCTGCACAACCCGCTAGTGGATACAGAAGTAACTTCCTACTATGCGGTTTCCTGCGTGGATGCATCCAACAATGTTGGAGCACCTGGTGTATCTGGTGAAGTCACCAATACTGCAAGGGGTGTCCCAACAATCTCAATGACTCCTCCAGCAGCTTTCACAGCGGACGGTGATTTGAGTGAATGGTATGATAGCGGTATCGCACCATTTGAGATTGGAGCGGCAGATAATTCTTATGGTACACCACATATAGGATTTGGCGTAGTGGATAGTGATGATGACCTGTATGGCATATTTTTTGCAGCTGTTGATAGTAACTATTTTTATCTTGCTGCAGATATTACCGACAATGATGTCGTAACTGAAGGAACAGGCGGATGGTGGACAACTGATGTTGTTCAACTCTGTATTGGATTATATGATCAGCGAGGCGCTAAGCATGGTGGCCAGCAGAGAGGGGCTGAACCGGATTACAAATTGTTTTTCACGCCAGAGGGTGCAAACTCAGACAATGGTGCTGGGGTACTGGCAGCGCATGGTGATGGTAATTATTTTCATGAAGTGTTTCAACCTGATTATGCGTTTGAGTTTAGAATATCACTTGATTCACTTGTAATTGAAGATGATGCAAGGCTTACCCCTATGAACGGAATGAGGACCCCTTTCGAGCTCATGATTCATGATAATGATGGGGGTAGTTGGGAAGGACAGTTAACCCTTTCAAATACCAATAATGATAATGCACACCAGACCTGTGAAGTTTGGTCCAACACATGGATCGGAGATCAGGCAACTATTCTTGAGACTGATCAAGATTTAGTGGCCCATGAATTTGCATTGTTTCCAAATTATCCAAACCCTTTCAACCCTGTAACTACGATCAGGTTCTCTCTTCCAGAAAAGCAGCATGTTACCCTTCAGATATATAATCTGATAGGTCAGGAAGTTGCTACAGTTATCAATAAAGAGTTACCGGCTGGGTTCCATAATCTAATCTGGAATGCGACAAACATACCTTCCGGTGTTTATCTTTACAGGCTCGCTTCTAAGAAAAAGGCTATATCAAATAAAATGATTTTATTGAAGTAGCAAGCAGTTTGTCAGAGTCTTATTATATATAACTATATTATATGACGACACACACAAAAGGGGCAGAAAAATATCTGCCCCTTTTTATAGTAAATAAAAATATTAAGTTATTATTTTTAGTAATCTTAAAAGATAATATTTATTAATCATGAAGTATATCGTCACTATTTTTACCCTAATTGTATCTGTGTTCGGACAAACAACAGGAAAAATTTCTGGTACTGTATTGGAAAAGGACTCATCAAATCCTTTAATCGGTACCAATGTTTATCTGGCAAATACCAGTTATGGGACTGCAACGGATGGAGATGGTCGCTTTAACATGATCAATATTCCACCTGGTAAGTATGATCTTAGGGTGGATATGATCGGTTACAAGTCTGTCCAGGTGAATGAGCTCATGGTATCGGTAAACAGGACTTCATCTCTAAATATTGAAATGGAGCCAACGGTGATAGAAGGGGAAGTGGTAACTGTGGAAGTTAATCGATTGGCACAGAAAAAGGACCAAACAGGTACAATCAAGAATATTTCCGGCGAACAGATCAATGCCCTGGCAGTAGAAAGTATTGGGAACGTAGTCAATATGCAGGCTGGCGTTGTAAATGGTCATTTTCGCGGAGGCAGGTACGGGGAGGTAACCTATATGATAGATGGTGTTCAGGTGGATGAAACCTTTGGCGGGTCCAGTGCTGCAGTGGATGTTCAACCGGAAGCGGTCCAGGATCTGGAAGTGATCACTGGTACATTTAATGCTGAATATGGTAGGGCCATGAGCGGAGTGGTGAATGTAGTGACCCGTGATGGTGGGCCAAAATTCGAAGGTTCTGCTTCCGGGGCCATGTCTTTCTACAATACAAACAATACAGATATTTTTATAGGTCTTACTCCAGAACTTAATCGAAGCCAAGATCTAAAGTTTAGTCTTGCAGGTCCTCTGCTAGGCGATAGAGTTACTTTTTTTACCAATGTACGTACTCAGGGCAATAAGGGACATTTAAACGGCTACCGCTTATTTAATGTAGACGACTTTTCGACCTTTTACGGGGATGACCCATCCCTGTGGATCTCTGAGAAGTCTGGTGATAGTACCTATGTGCCTATGAATACCGGTGATCATAAGTCTATACTCTTAAAATTTGGGTTTAAACTTTTTAAAGGAATACGGTTTTCTCTCCTGAACTCCTATAGCGATGACTCTTGGTTTGGGTATGACCATTCCTATAAATACAATCCAGATGGCAGAAGTGGTAGTTATAAGGAAACGTTGTATAATGCGTTCCAATTGAACCACATGATAAATCCCAGATTATTTTATGAGCTTAAGCTTTCGTACATGGACAACTATAACGGCTCTTATCTATATAAAGATCCGCTAGACTCCAACTACGTGCATGATAAGTACCATAACAATTATGGCTCAGGATTTTTCACAGGTGGACAGGCCAAAAACCACAGTATGCTGACAATGATCGATCAGACAATTAAATTTGATATCACCTGGCAGGCGAACCACCGTCACAGTATTAAACTGGGACTGCTGGGCATATCCCATGCGGCGGACCAACAGTGGTTGTCTATAAGAAACAAGTATGATGGGGAAGAGAATCAGCAGGACCTCTATGAACCTGAAATATTTGGGGATACCACTATTTATGCAGATATCTATAAAGTCGAGCCTGTAGAAACCGCAGCCTACATCCAGGATAAGATGGAATTTGACAATATGGTGATTAACATTGGATTACGTTATGACGCATTTGATCCTGCCAGCGTGTTTCCGTCGGATCTGAGAAATCCAGCAAACCAGCTGGTTCTGCCTGACTCCATGACTTCAACATATCCCCAGGCACCACTCATTGATCAATTGAGTCCCCGTATTGGTTTTGCTTACCAGTTGGGCAGCCAGGCTGTACTACATTTCAGTTATGGACATTTTTTCCAGATGCCACCCCTCTATTCCATGTACCAGAATCATAGTTTTCTAATAGGTCCGAATGATTATGGTACCACTATGGGCAATGTAAGATTGGAGCCTGAAAAAACTATTACTTATGAACTCGGTCTTTGGCAGGAGCTGACCCGTGGCTTGAGCCTTGATGTAGCTCTTTTTTATAGAGATGTTTATAATTTACTCAGCACTAAAATTATATCTACCTATAATCAGATTGAGTACGGACAATACAGCAACAAGGATTACGGAAATGCCCGGGGGTTGGAAATAAAATTGGATATGGGGTATGGGTCTTTGAAAGGTCTTATGAATTATACATTACAGTATACACGAGGCAATGCGGATTCCCCAACCCAGACCTTTGACCGTGCCGGCAATAATATGGATCCCGTGAATCGTTTCATTCCCATGAGCTGGGACCAGCGGCATACGCTGAATGGTACATTGATGTTTTCTGGAAAAAATTATGGTGGTAGCTGTACGGCCTACTATAATTCTGGTTCTCCATACACTTTTTCACCTCAGAGTGAGAGTGTGCTATCTAGAATTAATCTGTATCCCAATAATGATTATAAACCTGTTACGTCCACCGTTGATGCAACATTTTATTACAACTTCAAGCTGGCTGGAAGATTTAATGCTAAAATTGATCTCACGGTATATAATCTTTTAGACCGTTTAAATGAAAACTGGGTAAATGGGCAAACAGGTAGGGCCTACACCGCTGTGGTGAAAGATACAGACCTTGCGAGCCACCGTAGTGATTTTAATGAATATGAAGACCGTATTAAAAACCCATCCATGTATTCTTCACCGCGAATGATAAAAATGGCAATTGGTATCAATTTCTAATCTCAATGAAAAGTAAAATAATCAATATTATCATTTTGTTATTTTCGCTGAATTGTCTCATAGCCCAGGGTAAAGAGTATCAAGGCCCAGAAGACCCTGCTGGTGATATTGCAGCTGAAAAAGAAGGCTACATGACCGGTAACCGGGTTTTTATTTATTTCCGAAATACCACGGAGCTTTCGGACTGGCCAAGGGTAAATGTTTCTAAATGGCCCAACAATACCAATGGCTTGAAAATGACTGATGGTATTGGCCTGCTGGTGAGTGCCAAAGTGTATATTGAGGACGATGGGAATGGAACTACTGTTGATACGATTCCTCTTACTGATCCTATAGATATATATTCCAAAAATCACCATACACTTTATTATCTTCAGACCAGCTACCGTGAAGAGATGGATACGGATCCTACGGGTACAGTTGAGTGGGGGTTTTATCCAACATTTGGTTATTTTAACGAGACTGGAGAATATCCCGCCCTTTCGAATATTGCAAGTTCCTGGCCAATTAATGGATGGCCATCTATCGGTTTCGAGACTAAATGGATTGGCGAATGGAATGGTCGGTTTGGAAGGGGAGTGACCTACGCCGATCAGGAATCTTATTATGTGGTCAATGATGCCCAGGATCAGGAGAATCTTGGTGCAGAAGATAAGGTAAGATATTATCCCAGGCCTGGTCACTACGTTGGGGATATTAAACCTGATGTAACTATTCAGTACGGGGTTCCATGGGGCGGTCTAGGTCTTCGCGTTTCGGTCCGAGGATTTCAGTGGAATAACCCACAGGCAAGAGATGCAATATTTTGGGAATATTCAATTGCCAATATTTCTGATTATGACCTCAGAGATGTTGCTTTTGGATACTGGCTGGATAATTCAATAGGCGGTGATGGTGATGATGATCTTGGTTACTTTAATAAGCTGGCAGATATGGCCTATTCATGGGATATTAATGGAATAGGCTTAGGCGGGTTGCCAACAGGCGTTATGGGATTTGCGTACTTGGAAAGCCCTGGATTGGCATACGATTATATTGACAATGATAATGATGGGTTGACAGATGAAAAGCGAGACAATGAAGCAACTGCAATCATCGGTCCGACAGCAGGGATCACAGACTTGGATGCTTTTCTTGAATTTTATAGACTTAATTCTGAAGACTTAAGAGATCACTGGGATGCTGATGAAGACCAGGATTGGGAAGATGGAGAAGACGTCAATGGTGATGGTATATATCAATTATCTGAGTTCTTTGGTGATGACATCGGAATCGATGGGGTTGGTCCTGGAGAATTAAATTACTACGGACCAGACCTTGATGGATCTGAGTGTAATCATCGACCCGATTTTATGGAAGGTGTTGGATCTGAACCAAATTTTAATACCACTGATGTTTCTGAGTCAGATATGATTGGATTGACAGCTTTTCGCATGTTCCCAATACCCAGCCATTCCCCTTCCAATACTACAGCATGGTTTAAAAATGATCAGACCATGTGGGAGCTTGTAGGAATGGATACCTTAGAAGAATACACAAGCAATATTTCTAACCTGGTAGAAGTTTTTGCTTCTGGGGCATTTCCTCTTTACCAAGGTAGAGTAGAACGCATTTCCATGTCAGAACTCCATTCTTATGATCCACTGGCGGGATTGAACTCTGAAGATCATACAGCACCTGCCCTCTATGAATTAAAACGTATTGTGCAGGTAATCTATGAAAAAGATTACCGCTTTGCGCAGCCGCCAAAAATGCCTACTCTCACAGCAACCGCTGGTGATGGTGAAGTGATCCTTACTTGGGACGATATCGCAGACACCAAAACCAGAGACCCATTTGTGGGTAATGTGAATGATTTTGAAGGCTACAAAGTATATCGTTCATCTGACAAATATATGACCGATCCAGAGATTATTACAGATGGGTATGGTACTCCAATGTTCAAGAAGCCAATCTTTCAGTGTGATTTATCAGATGGTGTGCTCGGTTTTACTGATTTTGGTCTTGTAAACGGTACAGCATACAACCTGGGTTATGATACAGGGATCACCCATATTTTTGTGGATAATACGGTCCAGAACGGCAGGACCTATTACTACGCTGTTGTGGCCTATGATTATGGTGCACCTGATATTGGTCCAGGTATTTCACCATCAGAAAACAACGCAGTTATTGAATTAGACGAAGCAGAAGAAGTACGGTCCATCGGGAAAAATGTGGCGATTGTTGTTCCTCACCAGACAGCCGCGGGCTACATACCTCCAACCATAGATGTTGAACAAACAGATATACTTGGTTCAGGAAGTATTGAACCAGTTATTCGGGCATCGGGAGGATTAAAACCAGGTCATAAATACGCACTAACGTTTGGTGTGGATACCATCGCATTGGTAAGCAATTATGATCATGGATTTCAGTATGTAGCCAATGAAATTAAGATTTTTGATGAGACCGATAGCACAGTTCTTATATATGAAGAAAAGCCAACCAAGTTTATTGGCTCTAATCTATTATATAGGGACACGCTCGAATATTGGACTTTAAACCCAAACGGGATAATCTCAACGGATATTATCGATGGTTTTCAGGTAGAGATAGATCTTGCTGTAGAAACAGCTGAATATAATTATGAGACATCGGGATGGATCACTGGGAATGGTATTATGAGGATTACGCCGTCTATATCAGATGGAGTGAAACTACCCTGGAATTACCAGGTCGTATTTACAGGGAATGATTCAGCGTATGTTGGAGTTATTTCAAATCCTTCCGGTGTGCGAAATGAGCTGGGACAATCCATTTCCAGGTACCAGATTATTAACAATCCAGCACTGAACTTTTACGTTCAGAATACATCATTTATTGATTCTACCACAGGGCAATATGAGCTCATGGATATAGTCATTCATGATGTAAACGATAATGATACACTTGATCTCTATGAAGACCGAATTATGGTGGGCGCTCCGACAATTAGCAGATGGAGAGCGACTGCTTTTGTGATTGATTTTATGCTTACAACAGAAGCTACCTATCCGGCTGCCGGAGATGTATATCAGGTAGAATGGAAACGGCCATTTTTTGAGACTGATACGATGCGATTTACCGTAAATACGAGTAGTGCGATTGATGAAGCTTTAATCTCTGGGGACATGAAAGACATTAAAGTTGTTCCCAACCCTTATGTGATGACCAATATGATGGAGACTCAGGTCTCTAACCCTTTTCTTAATCAGCGTCGCAGACTGCTTTTTACTCATATTCCTGCTGATTGCATGATCAGGATATTTACGGTTAGCGGTGTTTTGGTGGATGTGATTAATGTTCATAACGAACCGGATAATGGAATCATACACTGGGATATGCTCACCAGGGAAAACCTTGAAATTGCCGCTGGTATGTATATTTTTCAGGTTGAATCTGAAATAACCGGTGATACAATGCTGGGTAAGTTTGCGGTCATAAAATAATGGTCAGAATTCTTAAAGTTATTATCTCTCTTTTTTTAATCTACGGAACTATAATATATGGAGAAATGATCAATCGTTATGGTACCACTGCAGCTAATTTCCTCGAAATAGGTGTTGGCAGCCGTCCCAATGCTATGGGAGAAGCATATGTTGCAGTTGCCAGCGACCTTACATCTATATATTGGAATCCTGCAGGTCTTGCGAATGTGAGCCGCCCTTCTACTATGTTTGCTATCCAGCCCTGGGTAGCGGGTATTGATATGCTGTTTGCTGCAGGAGCATTGGCCATACCAAATATTGGTACGCTGGGCCTGGGCATTACGCAGGTTAGCTATGGGGAACAGGAAGTAACGACACTACAGTATCAGGATGGTACGGGGGAATATTTTACAGCCAATGATCTTGCGGCAACAGTCACATTTTCCAGGAAATTGGTTTCCTGGTTTTCTTTTGGCTCATCTATCAAATACATTAACTCCAATATCTGGCATTCTTCTGCTACCGCATTCGCAGTAGATCTTGGGGTACAGGTCAGCACTGAATTTTTTTCTTATACAGGACAAGAAAAAGATGGATTGCAGCTTGGTATGAGTATCTCTAACTATGGTACCCGTATGAAATATGACGGTATAGATACTTATCAACCTATCGATATATCAGAGTTCGAAGAAGGTAATTATGGTGATGTAGCGGGTCAATTTAGAACTTCACAGTGGGAGCTACCTTTACTGTTTAGAGTTGGTTTTGCAATAAAACCACTTGTGACCAATTTCTCAACTATCACACTATCGGCAGATGCACTCCATCCCAACAATAATTCTGAATCAGTGAATGTTGGTATCTCGATGCGCAACAAGATCCCTGGCTTCGGAGAATTCAGTATTACCGGTGGTATAAAAGCATTGTATATGGATAAAACTGGGGTGGAAGCACTCTATTCTAGCCAGAATGCAAAATACCGCGCAACCGGTGGCGTGGGGGTAAAACTGAACTACCTTGGAAATCGATCTTTAACGATAGATTATGCCTATAAATCCATGGGTATACTGGGCAACGTTAACGCCATCACGATCGGAATTTCTTTTTAATATTCAGCCATGAAATGGATTTCCCATTTTGGGTTGTTCCTGGTATTGATATTATTTGTTGCTAGGTGTACAAAACCCAGAACGGTCCCAGAGCATATTGTATTGGCCAAAGTTGGGTCAAGAACGATAACAATAGATGATTTCATACGCAGGGCGGAATACAGTATCCGCCCCGACTATTGTAGACAGGCCAACTATATTCATAAAAAAATCGTATTGAATTCATTGATTGCGGAAAAATTGACTGCATTGGATGTTGAAAATTCGCTGAACATCCAAAATAAGATCCAGTTTCAGGCGTATTTAACTGGCCGCAAAGAACAGGCAATGCGCCAGTGCTATTATGCGGATTTATTTCACTATAAAACGGATGTAGCAGATGAAGACATAAACTTAGCGTTTTCATTAGCAGGTAGAAGAATACAGGCAAATTTTATGCATCTTCCCAATGAAGATGTCGCGAGAAAAACAAGGCACTTATTAGAAAATGGTGTATCAATAGATTCGGTTTATGAATATTTTGGTGAAGGAGAAATACCGAAAAGAGATATTTCCTGGTTTGATCGTGAGCAGGAAGAAATCCACCAGGCCTTGTTTACTAATGATCAGAAAAAAGGTAACGTGCTTGGGCCGATTCGCACGGAAGAAGGTACCTATCTTATAATGATTGTAATTGGTTGGGCAGATAAACCTGCTCTCACTGCAGCGGATCAACAGCAGCGCCATGACGATGTGATAGAGCGCCTGGTAGAAAAAAAAGCCAAAAAAGCATACCTTTCCTGGGTGGCAGAGATCATGGCAGGTAAATCATTTGATCTGAATCCTCAAGTATTTCAAACCTATTCTGAACGGGCTGCAGATCATTATATCCAGACTGATTCTGCCAGGCAGGCAGCTTTAAATCAGGCCTTATGGGAACAGCCCATGGTTGTGGATCAGCCCAAAACAGTACCAGGTCAAGGCAAGCCTCAGTTGAATGAGAAGATGGTCCTTTTTTCATACGTGGGAGAACAGTGGAGCATTGAGCGGTTCCATACCCTGCTTAAAAAACATCCTCTGGTTTTTAGGAAACGAAAAATGAACCGAAGCGAATTTCCAGCCCAGTTGCGGCTGGCCATCGCTGATTTACTCCGGGATGAAGAGATTACGAAAGAATGCTATCGTTCAGGCATAGATGATCATTGGAGTATCGGTCTCAATGTTGAACTATGGCAGGATGCTTATTTCAGTATGCAATTCCTGGATCGGATTCAAAAAACAGGGTCAGGGAATACCCAGGATCAGCGGCTGGATATGCTGAATCCAATCATAGATTCACTCCAAGCAGTTTATTCAGATCAGATCGAGATTGATATGGATGCCTTTGAAGCCATTGAGCTTACAGCCACTGATATGATGGTTACCCAGCGGGGGGTACCTTACCCAATTATGGTACCCTCATTTCCAATTCTAACAACAGACAGCCGTTTAGACTATGGCTCAAATAGTAAATTTGATGATTAAATCTCACATAATATATTACTTATTATTATCCATCTTGCTGATGGGAGCAGAACGAGGTGCTGAGCTTCGCACGCTTGAACCGGTTCTATATGGTAAATTTGAAGTGCGATATAAACCTGCCCAAGGCGAGGGTTTAGTTTCTTCTTTTTTTGTTTATAATGATGATACCCCCAATACACCCTGGGTTGAGGTTGATATTGAACTTCTGGGACGTTTCCCAAGGGTAGTGGATCTGAATACAATCACCAATACCAGCCACCTGCGAACCCATTTTAATCCTTTTAATACCCATTTGGACTTTTTCGAGTATGGTTTTGAGTGGACACCAGACTATGTAGCTTGGTTCATTAATGGTGAAGAAGTATACAGGCAAACAGCTGACCATGTGGCAGATTTAAACCATTCGGCAAAAATTATGATGAATATTTGGAACCCTATTTGGGATGATTGGGTTGGATTATGGGATGATAGAGTATTACCCAGATTTGCGTATTATGATTGGGTTGGATATGCTTCTTATACCCCAGGAAATGGTGATACAGGCACTGATAACAATTTCACTCATCAGTGGCAGGATGATTTTAATGAATTTGACATAAATCGTTGGGAAAAAAGCGATAACCACACCTGGAGTTCTAATCAATCAATCTTTATTAAGGAAAACGCAGTTTTTGAAAATGGCCATCTGATTCTTTGCTTAACAAATGATGAGCATATTGGTTATCAGGACCAGGTAAAACCATATTTATTATGGGCAAGAGCAGGTGGTGATTCCATTATAGCTCGGTTTAGTGAAGAGCTAGATCCACACACTTCCCAGACGGAGAATAATTATTCTATTTCCGGTGTTTCTGTCATTTCTGCAACACTGATGGATGACCTGCGCACAGTAAATTTAAAAGTATCAGGAATGTTATTGGATAATAGTTATAACTTAATTGTTCTGGGTATCAAGGATGATACCCAGCCACCCAATACACAAACTATCCAGTCTTTGCAGATTGATATGCCCCAGCCCCTATCCTTTCCCCTAAGGATCAATAATGCTGGTGGTGAATACAATGACTATCTGGCTGATCAATTATGGTCTTCTTCTGTGGAGTATGGGCATATGAATGGAAACTACCAGTTCGAAGAACAGGATATCATCAACACCAATCAAGAAGAATTGTACCGTTCGAGCCTAAACCGCGTTGTCTCTTATAAGGTGCGGGTGCCAAACGGTATATATTCCGCGACCATAAAGTTATCTGAAAATCATTATGATGAAGAGGCTGAACGTTCATTTGACATTTTCGCGGAAGATTCCATGTGGATCTCTGAACTTGATGTATATGCGCTAGTGGGCCAGAATAGTGCTTTTGATACTACATTGGATGGAATATGGGTGAAAGATGGTATCTTGGACTTTTACTTTTCTGCAGTGAAATATGGAGAAGGTTATGAGTATGCGGGGCCTTTTATAAATGCTATGGTCATTGAACAGGATTCATTATTTTTGCTTGAAACAGGCCTAGATATCTTACCTCTTATGGACCAGATTCATTTATTTCAGAATTACCCTAATCCATTCAACTCTTCAACAATATTTCGCTATACTGTTTCCAATCCAGGAGAGACGAAGCTTAATATTTACTCTGTTACGGGACAGATGGTATCTCAAATTATAAACCACCATAGTTCCAAAGGACATCATCAGGTGCAGTGGTCGGGTAGTAACATATCCAGTGGATTATATATTGCGAGACTGGTTCACAATAATACCATAAAAACAAAAAAAATTCTCCTAGTTAAATGAAACTAGTTTTGTGTTTGATATTAATAGGGGTCCTAATCTCCAAAGATGTAGAATCAATACTGAATCATTTATATAGTTTTATAACCAGATGAATAAAATAATTATTTTCATTTTTCTAATTTTCTCACTTTTGTTCTCTCAGCCTACTGAAGTAACCTTTATGGTAGACATGTCGCAACAAGCAGTGCAAGCAGGAGATGGAAATTATCCTGCGGTCTATGTCTCTGGTGGTAATATTAATGGTCCTGCAGGTTTAGAGATGAATGATGATGGTGATGGTACTTGGTCCCTAACAACAGAGCTGAACCCTGGCAGTTATACTTATAAATTTAGAAACGGATATTATAATTATTGGGATGGTCCTGGATGGGAAAGTGATCAAAATCTTTTAGCGGGTGGGTGTGCTTCTGGGCAGTACAATGATAGAATTTTCACCCTTATTGCAAACCAGCCCATGACTGTGGGGCCCTTTTGTTTTGGAAGCTGTGAATCTAATTGTGTGAATGATTCTATTGAATATGTTTTAGTATGGAGCGATGAATTCGATTCTTCTAATATAGATATTAGTAAATGGAGCTATGATGTTGGTACCGGTGATTGGGGCTGGGGAAATGGCGAAGCTCAATATTATACTAGTAATTCCAATAATTCTTTCATCGAGGATGGAAAGTTAATTATACAGGCTCTTCTTCAGAATTATGGTGGCGCAAATTATACATCAGCCCGTATGGTTACTAAAAATAAAGGTGACTGGAAATATGGTAGAATTGAGATACGGGCAAAGTTGCCGGCAGGGACTGGTACATGGCCTGCCATCTGGATGTTGCCTACTGATTATGTCTATGGTGGGTGGCCGAATAGTGGAGAAATAGATATAATGGAACATGTTGGTTTTGACCCTGGAAGAATTCACGGAACCGCTCATACAGATTTGTATAACTGGTTTGATGGTAGTCAACCCCCGGGTGGTTCAATTATCATCAGTGATTTTAATTCTGAATTCCATGATTATATATTGGAATGGACAGAAAATAGTATGAAATGGTTTGTAGATGGCAATCAATATTTCACATATACAAATAATAATCAGGGCTGGTCTAGATGGCCGTTTGACCAAGATTTTCATTTATTATTGAATATAGCAATAGGTGGGACATGGGGCGGTCAGCAAGGTATTGATGACAGCATTTTTCCGGTACGTTTAGAGGTAGACTATGTAAGAGTTTATGAAGCATCTTCCCAACTCTTATCTGAAATAGAAACAGACGATGTCCCTTTTGGGTTGGAATTAGGTAATGCATACCCAAATCCGTTTAACCACAATGTTATTATTCCCATTACGCTTGAAAAACGTGGGATAATAAGTATTACGATTTTTGATATTAAGGGGCAGATGATTACATCATGGATGAATAGATTCAGTGAAGGAGGTAAAAAAATAATTTATTGGGATGGAATAAATCGATCTGGGGAATTAGTCTCTGCAGGCACTTACTTTATTAGAGTTACAGACACAGATATTTCAAAGATGAAAAAAATTGTTTACCTAAAATAATGAGAATAGCTAGGATACATCTGATTTTGATGATATTTCCCATTATGTTGGGTTGTACGGAGGACGAAGAAAATAATGATGGCATAATTGATCAAGATGGAATTGAATTTACACAGTGGGAACAGGTCTGGTCAGATGAGTTTGATGGTATAATCATTGATGAGTCCCGGTGGAATAAACTACGATGGCGGCCTGGCTGGGTTAACAATGAACAACAAGCCTATACAGATCGTGACACCAATTTATTTCTTAAGGATGGGAACCTTGTTATCCAAGCCCTGACCGAGCCAGGATATTATGGGACCGATTATACAGGAACTGCTTACAATGCAGACTATACATCTGGAAGAATGAATACTGATGATAAGGTTTCTTGGATATATGGTAGGTTTGATATCCGTGCAAAGTTGCCAAAAGGAAACGGATCCTGGCCTGCTATCTGGATGCTAGGTGAAAATATTTCTTCGGTTGGTTGGCCAAATTGCGGGGAGATTGATATCATGGAACATGTGGGCTTTGATAATGGGCAGATCCATGGATCAGTCCATACAGAAGATTATAATCACGCAAATAATACCCAGAAATCTGGAACTACATTTATAGAAACGGCGACTGACTCTTTTCATATCTATTCTTTGGAGTGGTCTCCAACCTATTTACGTTATCTAATAGATAATGAATCTTTTTTTTTCATATACAATAATAGTAATGGGGATGTTTCTAAATGGCCCTTTGATGAGCCTCAATATATTATCTTGAACCTTGCGATTGGTGGCGACTGGGGAGGTGGACATGGAATTGACCCCAGTGCATTCCCTATGAAAATGATGGTGGATTATGTTCGGGTCCATAAAATGTCCAAAAATTTTGGTAATGTTGAAGTTACATTTCAAGTAGATATGCAATATGAAACTGTAAGTGGAATGGGTGTATGGCTTTCAGGTGGGAATATTAGTTCTGGGCAACCCGGTGGTTTGCAGATGCAGCCCATACCTGATAGTAGCATCTGGAAAATCACATTGACACTGCCACCCAATTCCAGTTTTACCTATAAATACAGAAATGGATATTACCCGAATACCTGGTCTGGAGGCTGGGAATCTGTCCCGGATGATTGTGGTGAAGTGCAATATAATGATAGAACATTATCCGTGGGCCAATTGGATACAGTGATAGCGGCTATTTGTTTTAGTTCTTGCTCTGAATGCGATTAAAGATCCAGATACTATTTTTCTTATTTACAATTGTCCATAGTCAGGATTTCCTGCATGTTGGAGATAATGGTAAAATAGTAGATGGGAATAATGAACCATTTTTATTACGAGGGTTTGGTCTGGGAGGATGGTTGGTGCAAGAGGGATATATGTGGGGAATAGGCGGGTTTTTCGCTTCCCATACAAATATAAAAAATGAAATATTATCCTTAATTGGTGAAGAGAAAACAGATCAATTCTATCAGATATACCATCATAATTATATCACGGAACAGGATATAGCTTTTATAGCAGACCAGGGCTTTAATACACTTAGGATCCCATTCCACTACAAATTTTTTTCCAATGAACCTTGGGTGTTTATCAATGACGGGTTTGAAATTATTGATCGCATTTTGGAATGGTGCAGGGAATACCAGATATATCTTGTGCTGGATATGCACTGTGCACCTGGCGCTCAAAGTAAAGATCTTCCCGCAGACAGTGATGGCATAAATGCTGGACTATGGACCAGTGCATTAAATCGTAATTGGGCAATAGATATTTGGCAGCATATAGCAAATTATTATGCAGATGAGCCTTGGATTGCGGGCTATGATTTAATCAATGAACCAGTATTATCAGATGGATTTACATCTACTGATTTGCGGAGTTTTTATATTCAAATAAAAACAGCTATACGTATGGTAGATCAAAACCATCTTCTGTTTATTGAAGGTAACTGGTATGGGAATGATTTTACCAGTCTTACACCACCTTTCGATAATAATATGGGATACAGTTTTCACCACTATGTTGGGCCTAGTCATCAAACATCCTGGGTTAATAACTACCTATCTATGAGTGATGAATATAATGTGCCTTTATGGGTAGGTGAATTTGGTGAAAACTCTAACCACTGGTTCCATTATAAAGTAAATCTTTTTGAGCAGAATGATATCGGTTGGAGTTCATGGAACTACAAGCACAATGGTAGCATAACGCCAGTCATGCGTGTGGAAGTACCGGAAAGTTTCAAGTTAATTCTCAATTACTGGAATAATACCATTCAGACTATCACAGCCGAACAAGTGGAGACAGGTCTGATGGATCTGGCTGACGCCTATCTATTCGAAAACTGCACGCAGAACAAAGGGTTGCTACATGCATCTACGCATCCGGATTTCGAAATTGTTTCATCACCTTATGAAGCAGTCACTATTCCTACCGTATTGGAAGCAGTGCATTATGATATGGGTGCTAACGGAGTAGCATATTTTGATTATACCTTTGAAGACCCAGCTAAATTTAGCGGCGACTCGAAGCCTTGGAATAATGGATGGACCTACCGCAATGATGGGGTGGATATACAGACCGCACAAGATACCGAAGGAAGTCCATATAATGTGGGCTGGATGGAAAACGGGGAATGGATGTATTATACGGTTGATGCGCCAGTAGGAGGTGACTACCAGGTTTTATGCCGTGTTGCTTCACAAAATAATAACGGACTTCTTGCTATATCCATACCAGCGCAATCCCAGGAAATAATAATGGAAATTCCCAATACAGGCGGGTACCAGACCTGGGCTTGGACGGAACCGGATACCATGGAAATAGATCCCGGACCTGTATTAATATCTATGATGGTCTATTCTGGAGGCTTTAATCTGAAAGATATCAAGATTACATTAATTTCGGGCAATAATACACTATCAGATAATTTTAAAATTCTATCCTATCCTAACCCGTTTAATTCTACGACATCATTTATGATTCCTGATGGTGTTAAGATTCAGCAGATTAAAATTATTGATGTGAATGGTTCGATTATTCAGGATACCGGTACAGGCACTGGCTTACGCAATGCGTTTTGGAATGGCAGAAATGAATCTGATTACCCTGCAGTCTCCGGTGTCTACTTTTATGAAATTAAAATTGCTAACCAAATATATAATGGGAAAATGACATTAATTCGTTAAGCTCTATTGGTCGTTATTACAAACTAGATAACCATGTCGGGCAATTGTAGTCTTTTGGGAAATACCATCGCCCAAAAGGATTGAGCCATCAATCAAACTAGGATCTAATTCTTGGTCTTGTTCAAATAAATTTACCACGATCTGGAAACTGTCATCCTTATTCCATCTTTTAAACCCCACAGGCCCAGGGGGAAGGTTGCCCATGAATTTCAAATTGTGATTGATATTCCAGAATACTTTATGCCTTTTTCTCAAGCTGATTAATTTCTGGTAAAATTTGCTATCCGGTGCGTCACCCCATATTATTGTGTCTTTGTCGAAAAATTTCAGTTGTTTGTTTAACTGAGCCTCCTGTCCGGAGTAGATCATCGGCATGCCCGGTAGGGTAAAGATTATAATAAGCAAGGGGTAAAGGTTTTTCCCAAAATGATTGCTCATAACTCTACTCCAACTGTTCTCATCGTGATTATCAAGAAAATTCATTCTCAAGGCATTGATGGGGTAAGATTTTGGTGGTGCTTGATAATATTTTTGAATCTCGTAGAATTCTTTTTCCCCAGCCGCTATATCTTTCAATATATGATGAAGACCCCAGTTATAATCGGCATGAAACGCATTTTCCAGCAGTTCCGGTTCTTCCCACTCTGCCAGCATAAACATGGGTTTGATTTTCCCGAGTTTTGGTATCACGGATTCCCAGAAATCTGTGGGCACCATACCTGCCACATCACAACGAAAACCGTCAATGTTTACTTCTCGAACCCAGTATTTCATAGCAGCAGTCATGTAAGCTCGCAGGTTGTCATTGCTATAATCCAGCTCTATCACATCATCCCAATTTGTTCCTGCTGGAATCTGAAAATTACCTTCATGATTTTTTGTGTACCATTCTGGGTGTTCATCGGCCATGGGATTATCCCATGCAGTGTGATTTGCTACCCAGTCTAGGATGACATACATACCCATCTCGTGGATTTCATTTACTAGGGATTTAAATTCATTTAGGGTCCCAAATTCTGGATTTATTCCATAATAATTCTGGATAGAATAGTAACTGCCCAGGGTTCCTTTACGATTTACTGTGCCGATGGGATGGATGGGCATGAACCAAAGAATACCAACTCCTAGGGACTTAAGTCGGGGGAGGTGTTCGCGGAAGGCTCTTATGGTCCCCTGGGGTGTATATTGCCGCAAGTTTACTTCGTAAATTGTAAGATTATTGATCCAGTCTGTGGAATTGTTTTCTTTATGATCCATGGTACATCCTAAGGTTAAAACTATCAGAATCAGATAATAAATTATTTTCATGTACGAATAAAAACAGCACCACTGGTAGGTTGAATATTGATATAACCTTCAACGACACGTATTCCATTTAGATCAACCTTATTACTGTTGACCAGCTGTAGCCATTTTCCTGAGGGCAGTTTTGCATTCAATATTTCCGTGTTACTGCCATTTAGAAAAATAGTAATGTTATCCTTAATAGAATATCCTAGTCCAAATTCATTTTCAAGATCGAAAAATTTGATATCTTGAAGACTACTTCTTCTTAGTTCAGGGTATTTTTTCCGAAGTGTGATTAAACTCTGGTAATAACTGACTAAGGATTGGTTTTGTTCTGTTTCATCCCAATTAACCCAGTTGGTTTCATTATCCTTGTTATAAGGATTGGGGTCCAGCTTGCCCACGTTTGGGTCAGGTCGATCAGTGGCAGCGATAATTTGGGTGTGAGCCCATTCCTGACCTTGGTGTATAAGAGGTATTCCTTGGCTGGTGAGCAATACCAGCGCGGCTAGTGTGTTCATTTTAAATATCTCCGGTGTGAGTGATATATGTTTTAATCTATCTTTGATTAAATCATTTTTTGAGTTTTGGCCCGATGACAGCCTTAGGTAGTCGCTGAAACAATAATCATCATGGACTTCCAGAAAGTTGATAGCGTTAGCCGTAGTGTTGTATATACCGCCGTTACCCCATAGGGTACCAGTAACGATAGTTTTTAGGTCATTTTTATTTTCATTCGGACGATAAGAGCCAAAAAGAAATCCTTTTTTAGAAAAGTCGTGGAGGTCTCCACGCAGTACATCACGAAATTGGGCATTGAAAGATCCCCAACCCAGTTCAGAAAATTCACGACCCCGATTATCCCATGCTTCCCCATAAACAATAACATTGGGATTGACTCTGCGTAATTCGCTTAAGATGTGTTGGGCTGTAGCAGCTGAGAGCAAATGAGCCTGGTCAAAACGAAATCCATCCACGTGATATTCCACCATCCAATAGTTTAAACTTTCGATAATATAATTAAGAACATGTTCATTATCAGTATCCAGTAGGTTCCCACAACACTGGCTTAAGAAATTTCCTTTACTGTCCAGTTTAAAATAGAGAGCTCTATCTATATATTTTAAAGGATGCCAGTCGTAGTTGGAAACATGATTCACCACCACATCCATAATAACGGCAATGTTGTTTCTGTGTAGGGTCCTGATAACGTCTTTCAATTCGTGGATCGCCAGTCCGGCTTCACCATTCCAATCCTCAGGGATTGCACTGCCATCGGAAGCATAATAGCTCTCCGGCGCCATGTAAAAAGTGGGCATATAACCCCAGTGATTTCTCTGATATGGATTCCAGGTATTTACCATACCGCCGGCCTCTTTTTGGTATGGTATTTCTACATTAGCAAAATCCCAAAGTGGGAGAAATTGGACTGCATTGACACCAAGTTTTTTTAAATAGGCAATACCACCTCGCTGGTTTTCTTCGATGAAGCCTATATATGAACCGGGTGATTTTACTCCTGATGATGGGTGTATAGTCATGTCCCGCAAATGGGCCTCGTAAATGATTAAATCTTTGGGATCAATATTTTGCCATGTGTCACCCTGCCACTCAAAATCAGTCTTAATTACCAGACTTTTTGCCACATGGCGCCAGGTGTTTTGAGTCACGGTAGCTTTTGAATAAGGATCCGCCACAATGATACTAGAATCATTCAAGGGACCTTCCAGACGGTATCCATACAGTATCCCAGGCCCTCCTTCTCTAAGGAAATAGGACCATATGCCATTCTCAGATCTCTTCATGGCATATTCATTGCCGGATTCATCCGCGGGATTAGAAAATATAACCAGATGCACCCTTTCTGATGAAGGTGCCAGAAGCCGAAATTCAATACCACCTGGTCGCAAGAACGCACCGTAGGAAAGGCCAAGATTGGGTGCAGGTTGCACACATGCAATTATGCCGAGGACAATAGATAATAAAAGAATTATAGCTTTATTAATTTTCATTTCAGAAGTTAATAACTCGAAATGAAGTTACTAAATTAAGGTCTATAAATATTTTGAAACAGTTACCTTATTTAAAAGCATTGTTATTAAAGAAGGAATGGATAAACTTGTTTGGTGGTAGCGTAATTGTGTCAAAATTAAATCAAATCATCTGATAGGTCTTAAACTGGTTCCATTGGTGTTATTTATTCAGCAAATTAAGTTATACTGGGCTCTGCTACTTTTAGGTGTTATACTTTATGGAGACGAGTCCTGGAAGGTTTATGATGATTCTGAGATTGCCATAATTCATATAGCACTTAATCCAGATGACCTGGAGTGGATGTATGAAAATGTACATAGTGATTCACTCCATACTGCAGAGATTCATTTCCAGAACTCATACATAGATGAGATGGTTGATTCAATAGGCTTTAGGCTCCGTGGAAATACATCCCGTACTTCTGCAAAAAAATCATTCAAAGTTGATTTTAATCATTTTATTCCAGGACGAGACTTTTTTGGTATTGAAAAATTAAACCTGAATGGGGAGCATAATGATCCTTCAATTATCCGTTCTAAGATCTGCTGGGATGTTTTCCAGAAGATTGGGATGACGGCCAGTAGAGCCGCACATGCTGAAGTTTACATCAATAATGAATATTTTGGACTCTATATCTCGGTAGAGCATATAGATGACAGTTTTTTATCCAGGAACTTCAAAAATGATAATGGAAATCTGTGGAAATGCTTATGGCCTGCGGATTTGAGCTATCGCGGGGAGAACCCTGAAAATTATCATCCCTACCATGACGATGAAAGACCCTATGAATTAAAAACAAATGAGGATGAATATGATTATTCAAAGCTAGCACGGGTGATTAGGATCATCAATTCTTCGCCTGATTCCCTTGAACTGGTAATGGATGTGAAAGAAATGATCCAATATTTTGCAATCAATATCCTCACTGGAAGCTGGGATGATTACCGTTTTTTAAAGAATAATTATTACCTGTATCATAATCCTTCTGATGATCTGATCCATTGGATTCCTTACGATTATGATAATACATTCAGTATTGACTGGTTTGATATTGACTGGTCTACAATCGATCCTTACGATTATGCTGTTAGTGATAATGATGGTAGGCCGCTTACTAGTTATATGTTTGATAATGTCCGCTATCGAAATCTGTTGACCCATTTTATTGAGTTCTATAGCGCCATGGTTTTTTCTCAGGATTCACTAGAAATAAGACTGGATATACTCCGACAGTCTTTAATTTCTTCCGCTGAGAATGATCTTTACCGCACTTACGACTATGGTTTTGATATGGATGATTTTGTTGATAGCTATGGTGTCACTTATGAAAATCAGCACGTAAAGCAGGGCTTATTGGAATTTAGAAACACCCGCTTGTCATCGCTTGAAAGTCAGTTAAGTTATGGAGGAACAAAACCAATTATTTATGACGCAATAGTTCCATCCGGTCCGGTGCTTACAACTGATACAATTGCATTGAACACTGCTGTTTTTGGGCCTGGAGGATTGGATGATGTTATATATCACTATAAAAAGGATGACCAGACAGACTGGCTAACTACTGCATTAAATCCCGCACCTGATGTCATGAGTAGTAGAGTTGAAGACCATGACCGATGGCAGGGTGGGTTAGAGATTACTCAACCGGGAAGTTACCAGTGGTATATTACAGCTATTTATGGTACCGAAGTTGACCGTTATCCGGTTTATGGTTACCGGCAGCTCCAAATGGTAGAACCTTGGGGAGGAACAGATGTACAGATCAATGAACTTCTAGCCAAAAATACTATGGTAAATAGCGATGAACATGGAGAATATGATGACTGGTTGGAACTTTCTTCTTCTACTACAAGTGGGATTGTTGATTTGAGCTTACATTACCTGACAGATAAAAAAGATAATCTGACCAAATGGCAGTTCCCGGATTCTGGAATTGCCTTGAATCCAGGTGAATATCTATTGGTGTGGTGTGATGAGGACCAGGAACAGGGGGAATTGCATACCAATTTCAAACTGTCATCCAGAGGTGAATTTCTGGCAATTATTGCCCCCGATGCTCATACTATTATCGATTCCATTTCTTTCCCTTCGCAAGGTAATGATGTATCCTATGGCCGAATTGGAAGTTCCTTGGATATCTGGGGTTATATGGAACCAACGCCAGGGACTGCCAATCAGGATGACTTAGAAATTGATCAATCTCCTGATATTCTCGGTAGATTCCATCTGCAGGAAGTTTTCCCCAATCCGTTTAACCCTTGGCTTCATATTAATATCCGTATAACGGAACCAGATAGGCTTATCACATTATCCCTGGTTTCTCTTCTAGGTCAGACAGTGATATTTAAAAACTATGCATTATTGCCTACGGGAACCAGTAAACTGACTCTAGTACCAGAAAAGCAAAAAATGAGTTCTGGTGTTTATTTTCTTGTAGTTACAGATGGAGATGTGGTGAAAAAACAAAAAGTGCTTTACTTGAAATAAAACAGGTACCGTTTCATCGACTTTCAATGATACAATGGTCAAGCTGGACCTGCCTTTGCGGCTTATAATAACCAAGGCAGCGTCCTTTTACTGTTAGAGTATCAAATTTAAGTCCAATTCCTAAAACATCGCTATCCAGCATGCAATATATAGAATTGTTTAACAAAAGAGTTGAATCATCAGCGGATGTTACAATACCTCTAACAGAAATGACTTGGTTGAGGAAATCATCTCCTTCATTAACCTGGAACCTCCAGAGCATCTCCTGAGCTGATAAGGTTTCAATAGCTGTTGTATTGTCAATATCAATATAATTTTTCTGGTAAACAAGGTAACCATAGATTCCCATGAGTATTACTAGGGAAATTAGTCTCCTACCAACTTTTTTGTGTCGAAAAAATATTTTCATCAGTTCCTAAAATGAATCCTATGAATATTACTATCAATTATAGATATATACAGAATACGTATTCAGAAGCTAGGTGAGATATTGATTCATTATAATTCCATGACTACAACATTGTCCAGCCGAACTTCCATGAGCAGGTCATCATATCCGACGCAACGTCCTTTTACGGTGACAAATTCTTTTTCGGTGATATTGGATTCTATGTTTACTGCAAGTTTGCAAACCACCGCTTTGTCCAGAATATACAGGGAATCATCTAGGGCTGTTATCGTGCCAGAGATTTGCACGACCTTATTAATAAGATCATTTCCTTCACCATTTTGGAAGTTTTGAAGTAGTTCTTGCACCGATAGTGATATTTGTGGTTGTATGTGTACCCAGTCTGTATGTTTTTTTTGATAAGTGAAAAAATAAAAGATACAAATGATAAAAATCAGGATTAATAATATAATGGCAAGTTTTTTTTTGGATTCAGATGGTTCCATTATCCTGAAATTTAAGTAATCTTTGTTACCAAACTGTTTGTCTAATTAATGATTTAATCAACATGAATAATAGATTACAATTCGTTATTGTGGGCTTTCTTGTTTTTATGGCCTGCGAAACCAATGTGGAAGATGACTTGAATTCGCAACAGGATTGCATTCAAGTGGAAGAGTATTATACCGAAAATATAAAACCGATCCTCGAATCCAGTTGCACCGCATGTCATAGCGGATCAGGCTCGAGCGGTGGTCTTTCCCTAGATAACTATACAGCAGCATATAGTGCTGTAAAATCAGGAGATGTTCTAGATCGTATCCAACGCGAATCAAACGAACCTGGTTTCATGCCCAGTGGCGGGCAAAAACTCTCTGCTGAAAATATTTCTCTTATCCAGACCTTTTTTGAAATGAAATGCCAATGAAAAAAATATTTTTTTTTCTTTGCTGTATACCGCTTTTTGCTCGGGACCTGTACATCACTCGCTCTGGCACCATCTCTTTTTATTCTCACACGCCTATTGAGGATATTGTAGCTGTAAATAAACAAGCTTCCTGCGTGCTGGATCTGGAGACAGGGAGTTTAGCCTTTCAAGTTCCAATCCGCGGTTTTGTATTTGCCAATGCTCTTATGCAGGAACACTTTAATGAGAATTATATGGAATCACACCAATTCCCCAGTGCCACTTTCAAAGGCAATATTGAACACTGGCTGGAACTGGATCTAGGTCTGGATCCCC